>JAAYSV010000049.1 GCA_012518215.1 Bacillota bacterium | reverse complement strand
GCGAGGAAGCGAAACGGGACTGCCGACGTGATGTCGGCAGCCGGATACTTCACAGGACGTGAAGATTGGAGGTGTTCCCGTTGAGCCCGAGCCTGAACCGTTCTTTTGCTATGGCCCATGAACGGCCAAGTCGCCAAGCCAACATATAAAAAAGAAAAAGAAAACGTAGGCAGTCAATGAAACCCACATCAATACCACTTACTCAGGGTAGAAGCTATTTCTTGGGTTTTATATTTTCGCATACCCACAAAAAGAGAGCCTCAGTCGCCTGAAGAATCCCCTTCTCGTACACACCTTGCCACTGACCCAAACTGGTTCCTGGCTATTATCTTTTCGCCCCCACATATTGGCTTTAACGACAATCGTTTCTCCATTGCCCGAGATTCCTCGCTGCGCTATTTTTTCACTCTGGTGTTACCATTTCTATATCATATTTATCTCTGTGGCTATATGTTGGTGTTCTTGTTAAACAACGCTTGCTCGGAATGACAGGGGTGGGGAGGGCGCCGCAGGCGACCGAAGAATTCCCTTCTCACATCCCCCGCTGTAAGGGAAAAAGGAAATACAACCTGTCATTCTGAGGGAGCCCTGCTTTTGGGGCGACCGAAGAATCCCCTCCTCGTACACACCTTACCACCGCCATAAACTGGTTCCTAGGCTTCTATCTTTTCCCCGTACAGATATGTTGGCGTCAGCGACATGGAGCGAATGGTTGCCACAGTTCGGTAAAGGCAAGTTTTATATCCGTGAGTTGGCAATTGTTACTACCATGGCTACTTCGGTTTGTTTATTCCGGGCATGTTCAAAAACTTTTCTCAGTCCATCCCAAATTATTTCCGGGGGACCGGATATTTTTGTACTCAAAGGCCCTACCTGGTAACTCAACCCACTATCATTCAGAATTCCGAGCGACTCATTGATGATATGATCCGAATCCGCTGTTTCCATGGGATATAGTGATATTTCTGCCGATATGATTGACCTTCACCTTCCTCAAAACCTGTATTTATTTTCACCCCGTACGGTTTCAGGGTCTGCTTTTCCCGAGTTCAAAAAATTGTTTTGAACAGGGGGCTTTCCTTATCTTTGATCCTCTTCAACATCCTCCTGGCTGCATTTATCTCCAGAACAAGGTTTTCCTTTGATTTCATTTTGACCAGGGCCATGATCAACGTGATTGATTCATCGACCCTATCAATTTGTCGATGATCCATAACCGGGCTCCACAAACAATCTCCCCGGTGCCAAAGTTCTTGCAGCAGGCTGGCTTCCTTTTCGACTTCTCCCCACTGGCCGTTTTCCACGGCTTTTTCCATGGTATCCAGGCAGTCTTTCATCTCCAGGTACAGAGAGCCGGTGAGGGAATAGATTAGCAGTGAGGTACCAACAAGGACAACGAGCAAGATTGAAATGCCTACGGCAGCTTTCATGACATGTTCCCTATTCCTTTCTTTGAACAACCAGTTCGCCGTTGGTGCCCAGGCTGGCCAGAAAAACATCATTGATATTCAGGTAGCCCAGTTTGGACAGTTCCTCTTTCAGCCATGTCTCGTTCAACTTGACTTTGGTCAGCATCTCGTAATTGATATTTCCATCGGCAACCAGGGGATAGGGCAGCCCCTCGTACTGCGTTTCGATATTCAGATCTTCAGGAGTGACGGGACGATGTTGCGATTTGGGGAGAACACTCAATTTCCCGTTGGTCTCCAGAATGGCGAATTCGATATCATTCAGGCTCGGGTAACCCGACAGGCGGATGAGTTCCAACATGTCGTTGATGTTCACTCTCAACTTTTTCAATTCCGCTTCGACGATCCTTCCATTCTCGATGACAATACTTGGCCGCCCATCAAGCAAGGCTCTTATTTTCTCGTTCTTCAACGCGATCAAGGAAAGGATGATCTGTATCGAGAACAGCAACAGGATGGGAATGATCGTGTTGGAAAGAGGAATGGCGATATCTTCCATGGGGATGGCAGCCAATGCCGAAATCATGATGAGAATAGCCAGCTCGTAGGGTTGAAATTCGCCAACCTGCCTTTTACCCATGACCCTGATAACTACAATAACCAGGGTGAAGAGGATCAGGGTGCGGATAAAAACAATTATCATGAACAGCTCTCTCCTGTTGCGCCTTTGTTACATCACGATAATGAGTTCACCTATTAGGATGAAACAAAAAGCAGATATAATTCATTTTTCATCGGCCTCCCGGAATAAAAGCTGTTAATTATATTTAAGTTTTAAGGGGGCGCCGGGGAAAGGATTATGCCTGCATTTGTTGAAGAAAATCACTATCTGATATAATTGACCTGATCAAAAAAAGCAAGGGTGAGAAGGTACAATGGACAATGAAATAGATTTGCGGGAATTTGTCAAGGTTATGTGGAGGGGTAAATATTTTATTGCTGCCATCACGGTGGCCTGTATCCTTGTCGGTTTTTTTCTATTCACCCCTCGTTACTGTACGGAGATACTTATCAACCTGACTCCTTTCGAGAATACGGTTGACGATTACATGAAAATGATCGATTTCTCGGAAATTACGATGGAAACTTCCGCGCGGACAGGGGCAGAGAAACTGGACCTTGCGTGGGAGGATTTAACCGTGATCGGTAGCCGTTCGACACAGAAATTCCTGGGGATCAGGGCGGGGCATGAGCAGGGCGAAAAAAGCAAGGAGGCGGCTGAAACCGCGGCGGCTTTGTTGTTCAAAGCCATACTGCAGAATCAGAAAGAATTTCTTGTGAAGGAGAAGGAGCGGCTGGCCCGCAATCTTGAATATATCGATGCCGAATTTGTTGATAAATATGGCACTGAAATAATGGATGGCAATGCTGAAGAAAATCCGGTTTATAGAGTATTCATGGAAGAGAAGGGCAACCTTCTGGTGCAGATGGAAGAGGTTTCTTTCCGCCTGAAAGAGTTGGAGGAAGGCACTTTCTTCGAAGAAGACCTGTTGATTGTCATGACGAATGCCGACTCCTCATCCCGGATATTCCGGAAGAAATTGTACAATGCTGCCATCATTGCATTTCTGGGTTTTGTACTGGCCACGGGTCTGGTTTTCCTGCGCCACATATATCTCATGCCTCCAACCAATGCCCATGAAAAATCCGACTTGTAACGAGAATGAAAAAATAATAATACCGCAAAAGGAGCCGACTGGTTTGAAAATAATGACGGTTATAGGTGCCCGTCCACAGTTTGTCAAGGCTGCCATGGTTTCCAGGGCCTTGCGTGAAACAGGCAGGATAGAAGAAAAAATCGTGCATACCGGGCAGCATTACGATCATAATATGTCTGCTGTTTTTTTTCAGGAGCTGGGGATGCCTGCCGTGGATTGTTATCTGGGCGTCGGTTCGGGCCCTCACGGGGAGCAGACCGGATTGATGATGGCTGCCGTGGAAAAATATCTCATGCAGGAAAAACCCGACCTGGTTCTGGTTTATGGTGATACAAATTCTACACTTGCCGGTGCCCTTGCCGCGGCCAAGATGCACCTGCCTGTAGCCCATGTCGAAGCAGGATTGCGGTCCTACAATCGGCTGATGCCCGAAGAAATAAACCGTCTGCTTACCGATCATCTTGCTGATTTGTTATACGTTCCCACTGCGCAGGCTGTAGAAAACCTCAAGCTTGAAGGAATTCATGGCGAGAAGGTTTATCTTAGCGGAGACGTGATGTATGATGCCTCCATCTTTTTTGGCCGGGAAGCGGAGAATAAAAGCCGCATTTTACAGCAACTTGGGGTGGAAAACCGGCAATATATCCTGGCTACCGTTCATAGAGCGGAAAACACTGATAACCCTGCTCGGATCAGAGCTATCTTTTACGGGCTTTCCCGGGTGGCAGATCGGTTTCCGGTTGTCATGCCGCTGCATCCCCGCACCCGAAAAATATTATCCCGGGAGGGATTGATCGGGGAAATAGAGAAAAAGTTGCATATCATCGATCCAGTCGGTTACCTCGATATGCTTCTTCTGGAAAAAAAGTCATCCCTGATCGTTACCGACTCCGGGGGTGTACAGAAAGAAGCTTATTTCTACAGGGTGCCTTGCGTCACATTGCGGGATGAAACTGAATGGGGCGAACTGGTCGATGCCGGCTGGAACAGGGTGGTTGTCCCCGAAGGTCATGAGATGGTTGCCGACAGCATTCTATCGGCGCACGGCTCTTCCGGAAGGGTTGACCTGGAATTTTATGGCGATGGCCGTGCCTCCCCAAAAATTGCCGAACACCTTTTAAAGTTTGGCAGATAGATAGGTGGTACAAGAATCGGAGGCATCGATGAAAAACAACCTGATTTTATATATCTGTCATACGGATTTCCGGGATCTTTCCAGCGGATCAAAAGTAAGGCCTTACAAGATGTACAGAGCTTTTCTGGATAAAGGTTACGATGTTCTGTTGATCAACGGGGATATAGATTCGCGGTTGGCAGCATATCGAAGAATCAGAAGACGGATTGCCGATTGCCGATTTTGCTATATTGAACCGAGCACTTACCCGATCCATCCACTGGATTATCATATCTATCTGGGTGTATTCCGGCAGAAGATACCGATCGGGATATTTTATCGAGACGCATATTACAAATTTCCCCATTGGTGGAAAGTTGCCGGCCCAAAAAAATACGAACTGCTGCTGAGGTACAGGATGGATTGGATGTTGTTCAAGAAGGTGGCCAGCGTGATCTTTTTCCCTTCGGCTTCCATGGGGGCAATGTTTGATTTTAACCGCAAGGTTCCCCTGCCCCCCGGTGCGGAAGAAAAATTTGTTGATAGGCCATCCCGTTTCAACAACGCCATTCATGTCGGGGGGATAAATGAAAAATATGGCGCGGATCTGCTCCTGGAGTCTTTCCGGGCCGTCAACAGGGAACAGACGCTCAATCTGAATCTGGTTTGCCGGCGTGAGGATGCGGCATTTTTGAAATATTCGGCTGCCGACCGGTGGTTGAATATCCACCATGCAACCGGAACGGAATTGAAAAAAATATACGCGCAAAGCGATTTCGCTGTTATCCCCAGAAAAAGAGATACCTACAATGATCTTGCCATGCCGGTCAAGCTCTTTGAATATCTTTCCTACGGTCTGCCGATCGTATCAACGGATTGTACCGAGATGGCCGCTTTTATTCGTAAAAACGGGGTGGGCATCGTGACTGCTGACCACATGGAAGGTTTTGTTCGGGGGGTGCGGGAGATGAACAGGGCGCTTGAAAAAGACGATAAATTCAGGGCCAATGTCAAAGAAGCTGTCACCTGCTCAAATATGTGGACCCACCGTGTAGAAACCATCGTTGAAACCCTTGATGAATGATAACGGAGTTGTCTGTTCATGGAGAAGAAGATCGATGTGAAAGTTAACCACGAAATTTTTCCGCTGATTGTAGCGGCGGGCCTGATTATGGCCATCCTGTGGGGAGTTTTGTTTCACGGCCCATCGTTCAAAAAATACATGTTTGCCGCATTGTTCCTGATTGTGCTTGCCTGCTTCTTGATTCTTTATGGATTGAAGAAGAAGATTGTTCTGTCCCGTACAATCATTCCCTTGCTGGCCATCTATATTTTGTTGCCGCCTTTGAGCCTGTCAAGCAGCATCCCCGACCTTCGTTTCGGCTTCATTTTTGTGCTGTTGCTATGGTTGTTGTATTTTCTGGGGCACCGAACCGGCAGACGCCGTGCCTTGTTTGTATGGGACCGTTCCATGATCTGGTTTGTTCTGTTCGGGATTTCTATCTGTGTCTCGATCACTTTTTCAGCCCTCGTACTTGATTATCAGCCGTTACTGCGGGATTGGTTTGAACTGTTGAAAATTGTCCAGTATTTTTTGATCTTCGCCCTCGTAGTTGGCATGGATATCCGGGACGGGGACTACAAAAAGATCTATCTCTGGTCACTGGCGATCTTTGCTCTGGCCGTTTTCTTTGGTTTTGCCCAGTATTTCAACCTATTTGACGTCAACCGGATAATTGTGCCTTACTATACCACGACCCAGCTAAAGGGACTCCTGGTGCACAAAAGGATTATCGGCACGACGGCCAACCCCAACGATTTTGCTGCCCTTCTGGTGATAGGCAGTTCACTGGCACTGAGCGGATTCCTCTATCTGAAGGAGAAATTTTTGCGCTATACGAGTATCATCTGTTTTGTCCTATTTGCCCTGGCCACGGCGCTTACCCTTTCCCGAACCGGGCTGGTAATCCAGATCGTTGCCTGTGCATTCATCCTTTTCGGCCACTACCTCTTTCATCTGGCCCGCTTGAAAAAGATCAGGGTGTTCATCGTTGTAATTGTTGTTTTGCTTCTCATCATCTCTTTGATCGTATGGCTTGCACCGGAAAAGTTTTATATCCGCATGACGAGCGGTCTGAACATAATCGATGACAACAGCTGGCAGCTGAGGATGGGGCGCTGGGGCGAGGCCTTGAATCTCTGGCGGCAATCACCATTTTTCGGTTGGGGGCCGGGGAAGAAGACGATGACGACCATCGTTGACAATGAATGGATTCTGCTGCTGAGGCGTTACGGCATACTGGGGGTCAGTGTTTTTGTACTCTGGTTCGGTGGGTACCTCGTGACCCTGGTGAAATTGGCACGTTCTCTGAACAGGAGGGCAGGTGATGAAGACAGATACCTGAAGGTACTGGTTGTCGCCATGCAAGCAACCTTGGTTTCCTATGCTGTTTACATGATGCCTTCCGCAGTGTATCATTCATTGCAACTGATGCCCATTTTGATGATCTATCTGGGACTGATCCTCGCATCGTTGAATAACAGGAAAAAGGTGTTCTACTGATGGATATAAAAGTACTGGTTATATCGCATATGTACCCCTCCCTGTCCCGGCCGATTGCCGGTATTTTCGTTCATGAACAGGTACAGGCGCTGGTGGAACAGGGATGCGAGGTAATGGTGGTTTCCGCCGTTCCCGTGGCGCCATTTCCACTGAATCGGTTGCGCAAAAAATGGCGTGATTATTCTCTGATTCCTTCACGGGATGTGCTGGACGGGGTTGAAATTCATTACCCGCGCTATCTTTCGTTTCCTGCAAATATCTTTTTTGAACATGCGGGGCTGCTCATGCATCGGGGAATAAGACCCCTGATTGAAAAAATCCATTCCCGTTTCCCTTTTGATATTATCCATGCTCACGTAGCGGTACCCGACGGAGACGCTGCCCTGAAGCTTAAGGAAGAATACAAAAGGCCGCTGGTGGTCACCGTGCACGGCGCTGATTTTGCCTATACCCTTCACAGGAACAAGAAATGCAACGGGGTTGTGAAGAATGTTCTGGCCGGTGCTGACAGGGTGATCACTGTAAGCGAGAGATTGAAAAAGGTTGCCCGGGAGAATATGGCTCATCATGAAAAAGTGCGGACAATCCATAACGGGGTTACGGTTTCAAAGCTAACTGGTGCCTCCGGGAAGAAGAAAACATCGGGGGAAGGAGGGACCATCCTCAGCGTCTCCAACCTGATCAAACTGAAGGGGATCGATTACAATCTTCATGCAGTGGCCGCGTTGATAGAAAAATATGCCCATTTACGCTACATTGTAGTTGGTGATGGTGTGGAACGAAACAATCTGGAACGTCTGGCCGCATCTTTGAAGATAGAAGAACACGTCTGTTTCAAGGGGGAACTTCCCCATGATCAGGTTATGGAATTGATGAACGAGTGTGATATTTTTGCCCTGCCGAGTTGGAATGAGGCATTCGGGGTGGTGTATATCGAGGCCATGGCTGCCGGTAAGCCGGCCGTGGCCTGCCGCGGGGCAGGTATCGAGGATATAATCGAAGATCGGGCGACAGGGATGCTGGTGGAGCCCCGTAACCTGGCTGATTTGACCGCAGCCCTCGACCATCTCCTTGCTTCTCCCCGGGAGGCGCAGGCGATGGGTGCGCGGGCACGTGAGCTGGTGCTTGAGAAACTGACCTGGGAGGAAAATGCCCGTAAAAATATTGAGGTTTACAAAGAGGTGCTGCCAGGGTGAAAGCAAAGGCCATGATCTGCCATCTGACTTCTGTTCACTATGTTTTTGACATCCGCATCTTTCACAAACAGCTTCGCGCGTTGTCCGGGGCCGGTTATGACGTTTCTTTGATTGCTCAACATGAGAAGGATTGTACCATCGACGGGATCCGGATCATTGCCCTCCCTGCCCCGAAAAACCGTCTGCAGAGAATGTTCGGCTTGACATTGAAATTATTAACCCGGGCAATCAAGATAAAACCGGATTTGTACCATTTCCATGATCCGGAGTTGATACCCGTGGGCATCGTACTCAAACTGGTTACCCGCAAAAAGGTTATTTATGATGTCCATGAGGATTATCCGGAGAAGATCCTTACAAAATTCTGGCTTCCCCCTTTTCTGCGACGGGTGATGTCCACTCTGGCGGCGGCCGCGGAACGGGTGGCTGCCCACCTGCTGGATGGTATCGTCACTGTCACCGACGATATCGAGAAAAAGTTTTCCACGAGCCGGGCCAGGGTGGTCCAGGTAAGGAATTATCCCGAATTGAAAGCTTTGCCGTCCAGGGAAAGGGTGCCGCGGGGAGGGGAAGGGGCTGTTCTCATCTATGCCGGGCTCCTGAACGAGGAGCGGGGGATCTATCAATTGGTGCAGGCCATGGAGTTGATCGATGCCCGCAGGGAAATCACCTTGAGGCTGCTGGGCAGGTTTGACAGCATCGATTTTCAAAGAAAGGTTGAACAGCTCCGGGGGTATGAAAGAGTCGATTACCGCGGGTGGCTTGAACAGGAAGAGGTATGGGCGAACTATATGGAAGCAGATATCGGGTTGGTATGTATTCATCCTTTGAAACATCTCACGGTTGCTTTACCCAACAAGCTCTTTGAATATATGTCCGCGGGGCTTCCGGTGATCGCTTCCGATTTTGCTCTCTGGAAAGAGATCATTGGCGCAAGCCGTTGTGGACTGATGGTGAACCCCATGGTTCCCGGGGAAATCGCTGCCGCGGTTGAATATCTTCTGGCCAACCCCGATCGGCGGAAGGAGATGGGGGAAAATGGGAGAAGGATGGTTTTCCTGCGTTACACCTGGGCAAGGGAAAGCAGAAAATTGTTGGATTTTTACAACAAGATTTTGCAGACATGACGGCATGGTCCTGTTCAGCGCATTTAATTCGTGGAGGCGAGTCTTTTTCCCCCGGGATCTTGAAATGATCAGAGGCGACCCCCGCCGAAATTGGACTTTTTTCAAGGGTATTTTTCTCGAGTTGATAACGGCAGTTAACAACCAATAAATATGGTTAATATTGCAGGTAAAAAAAAGGGATAAAGGTGGCTTATCTCTAATATTAAAGTAATAATTCGCTGCAAAATTTGACGCAATATTGTCCTGGTTAACCAGGCAGGTTAAAGGGAGGATGTCGTGGGTAACAACGGTCCCAAAACAGCATTCAATTTGCTGCAACTGATAGGCGATATTGTGCTGGTCAATGCAAGCATTGTCATCGCTTTTCTGATTCGTTTTCAGGGGGGGCTGCCACAGTTCAATTTTCATCCGTACCTGATCATGATTCCTTTTGTTTCGGTGCTGGCGGTTCTACTTTTCAATTTTTATGGCCTCTACCACACGTTGAAACAGAAATGGAGCGAGGTGCTGGCTTCTCTTGTTGTTTCCATCGGTATCCTGATGCTTTTTACCATTTCCATTTCCTACATGATCCAGGGATTCAGTTTCCCCCGCAGTGTTTTTTTTATTGCCGCCATCGTGCAGGTGATCACACTTGGCACCTGGCGCTGGATAATGCTGAAGATCGAGATTTCAAGATGTCCGCCAAGGAAGATTATCTGTGTTGCCCCCGGGGAAGAGGCGGACTTTTTGCTTGAAAAATTGACGGGAGACCATGAAATAGTTATAGGAATTGTTACCAGGAACAGGGAAGATAAACCCCGTGGCAATTTCCCCCACCTGGGTGCTTTTGATGAGGTCAAGGAGATATGCAACAGGTACCGGCCAGACACCGTGATTGTTTCCGGAGAGGTTCCCGACCCGGTGCGGGAGTCCGTTGTGCGGGGTGGCCTTTCACGTGGATGGGAATCTCTTATCATTCCCAGCATCTACGAGATCATGCTTTCACAGGCCGCGCTTGACCAGATCGACGATATTCCCGTTCTGAAAATCGACACGATCAACAACCCCGGTCGAAAGCAAATCAAGCGCCTTATGGATATTGCTGCCAGCTGTTTGGGATTGGTGTTGTTTTTCCCCTTTTTCCTTCTTATTTCCCTGGCCATCAAAATCGATTCGCCCGGCCCGGTCTTTTACACGCAGAAAAGGATCGGCAGAAAGGGCAGGCAATTCAAAATATACAAATTCAGGACCATGAAGCACAATGCAGAGGCGTCCACCGGGCCAATACAGTCCTACAAGGACGATCCGCGTGTAACCCGTATGGGGCGTCTTTTGAGGCCTACCCGTATGGATGAGTTGCCGCAATTGATCAATGTCCTGAAGGGCGATATGAGCATGGTCGGCCCGCGGCCGGAAAGGCCCTATTTTGTGGAGCGATATGAAAAAGAAATACAGGGGTACACATACCGCCATATCACCAACGCCGGGATCACCGGGCTGGCCCAGGTGATGAGCAACTACAGCACTTCCATAGAAGACAAGCTGCGCTACGATCTTCTCTATGCCAAGAATTATTCGCCTCTTTTTGATATCAAGATAATTCTCCAGACCATAAAAGTGATTTTGATGCGCGACCGTGCTTCATGATCAGAAATTCAAGGAGAAAAACAGGTGCAGAAGCGAATGATCGGAGAATATTGACAGGTTGATCGACAACCCTCATCCCTTATTTGTCGACACAAAATTGCATACAAATAAATATCACATGGATTTGAAAAATGTTTTCTACTTCATTCAAACGGGGGTGAAAGAATGTATCTGATCACAGGCGGGGCAGGTTTTATCGGCAGCGATATAGCCAAAAAATTGGTAGGAAAAGGCGAAAAGGTTAGAGTTCTGGATAACCTTTCCACGGGCAGAAGGTCCAATCTTGAAGGTTATTTCGGCGACCTGGATTTTGTCAGGGCTGACATCAATGCGCCGGAAATCCGGAAGCATTTCGAAGATGTGAAAATAGTTTTTCACCAGGCTGCCCTCTCTTCGGTTGTCCGCTCGATGGAGGCCCCGGAGGAAACAGAATACAACAATGTGATCGGAACCATCAACGTTCTGAATTGCGCCCTGGAAGCGGGGGTCGAAAAGGTTATCATGGCCAGTTCGGCATCCGTTTACGGGGATGCCGGGGATGGGCCGCTATCGGAGGCATTGCCCGCGCAACCGCTCAGCCCCTATGCTTTTTCCAAGCATGCCTGCGAGTATTACTGCAAGTATTTTTCCGATGTACGCGGCCTTGAAACGGTAATTTTGAGATATTTCAATGTTTTCGGCCCCAATCAGGATCCCGATTCCGAGTATTCCGGGGTCATCACCATTTTTTTGCAAAGGATGAAAGCAGGTCTGCGTCCCGTTGTGTACGGCGATGGGGAGCAGACCCGTGATTTTGTTTATGTCGAGGATGTGGCCCGTGCAAACTTGCTGGCAGCTTCCTCCGGGGTTGGTGGCGGAGAAAAAATCAACATTGCCGGCGGCAGGAGCGTGAGCCTGCTGGAGCTGGTTGAAAAAATGAACGTGGCCCTGGGTACGGAACTGGAACCGATTTTTGAAGATTCCAGGGAGGGCGACATCAGACATTCCCGGGCAGATATCAAGCGCGCCCGGGAATTGATCGATTACCACCCCGTTGTTGATTTTGCGGAAGGCCTGGAAAAGATGGTCGAGGCAACTGACAGAAGCTGAAAGGGCAGCAGGAAAGGGAAGGCGGAAAGTCGTTGGGTAGAAGAAGGGTGCGGATGAAATGAGAGAATGGGAAATGAAAGTGGCGATTGTCGGCACCGGTTATGTGGGGCTTACCACCGGGCTGGCCCTGGCATATCTGGGACACGAGGTAAGCTGTGTTGATAAAAACACGCAGATAATTGATCGGCTCCGGAACAATGAAGCCACCATCTTCGAAGCAGGGTTGGAAGAATTGTTGCGGGAGACTTCTTCGAGGATGAATTTTACAGAGGATTTGCAGCAGATTGATGCCCCCCCCGATGTGTTCATCATTGCTGTAGGCACTCCACCCCTGCCGGCTGGTGGCACGGATCTGCGGTATGTGGAGGAGGTGGCACATGATGTCGGGAAATTGCTGCCTTCTTCCGGATTGAAGGTGGTGGTGAACAAATCAACCGTGCCGGTCGGTACAACCCGCAAGGTGGAGGCGATTATCGGGGAGGAGCTCGATAAAAGGGGCGTTTCGGCAGATTTTATCGTTGTGTCCAACCCGGAATTTTTGCGGGAAGGGTCAGCCTTGCAAGATACATTCTATCCGGATCGCATTGTCGTCGGTTCCGATGACTTCAGGGCAGTGGATGTGCTGCAGAGTCTCTATACCCCGATTATCGAACAGTCATTTGATCCTCCCGGTGCTGTTCCCCGGCCCGAAGGCTATTCACTGCCCCCGTTTCTGGCAACCTCTGCAACGAGTGCCGAGCTGTCAAAGTACGCCGCCAATGCTTTTCTGGCCACAAAAATTTCATTTATCAACGAGTTTGCAGAGCTTGCCGAGCAAGTCGGGGCGGATATCAATGAGGTGGCCGGGGCAATCGGTCTGGACAGAAGAATTGCCCCCGGATTCTTGAAGGCGGGGGTGGGTTGGGGGGGGAGTTGCTTTCCCAAGGATGTTTGTTCCATCCTCAACACCGGAAAGAAACATAGTCTTCCCATGCCTCTGGTCTCTTCCGCCGTAAAGGTAAACCGCCGACAGCGTGAAAGAATCGTGGAAAAACTGGTACAGACATTGCCGACGATGCGTGGAAGCACCGTCGGGATACTGGGCCTGGCCTTCAAGCCCGGCACCGATGATGTGCGTGGGTCTCCATCCGCAGAAATAATCGAGATGCTACTTGGCCTGGGTGCCACCGTGAAAGCTCATGACCCTGTAGCCATGGGCAATTACCATCGTTGTTTTCCGGATCAAGAAATAATTTATGTACCCTCGGTGGAGGAGGCGGCGCATGGCAGCGATGCACTTCTTCTCTTGACCGATTGGGACGCTTATCTTCATGTTTCCTGGTCCCGGATAAGTGTCAGCATGCGTTCCCCGGTCTTTGTTGACGGGCGTAATTTTCTATCTGCCACGAAAATGAGTGAACACGGTTTTGTTTACCTGGGTATGGGGCGTTGATAACATCGGGTAACCGGTATTATTTAAGTTAAATTAAGAAATAGCCTTCAAAAATGCAATACTGTTAAACTTTGTTCACGACCGTTTTTTTTGCAGGAAAAAGCGGAAAAAAGAAAGAAAGTGAAAGATCATGAACGTTAACAGTGGAATGTATCGGCAAAAAAGAGACATTCAAAGTGAACTTGTCGATGCCAAAACGCCGAAAAAGATCAAACAACGACGACAATTGCGTGCAAAATACAGGAAAGCGCTCAATATTATTGTCATCGTGTTGGTCTGCGTTGCTGCCATAGCTTTTGGCGGAAAGGCTCTCTTCAGCTATTTTCAGGATACGGCCAAGGTTCTCAGGCCATCGGGCCAGAATGGGTCCATTGACTGGGAAAACGCCGTGGCCAAGAATTTCGACAAGGATATCATCAATTTTGCTCTGCTTGGTTTTGACCGGAACAAGGCGCGGGACAGGATCTACTCCATCTACCGTCCCGATTCGATCATGATCGTCTCCATAAATTTCAAGACCAAAGGCGTTTCCATGGCCAGCATACCCCGGGATACCTATGTGAAGGTCCATGGCCGCAACATCCATGACAAGATCAACCATTCTTACATGTACGGCTACCAGAAACCGGGTAAAGATGAGCCACATCTGGCCGGCATCAAAACCACGGTCAGAACGATCCAGGATTTTCTGGGTGGTGTTCCTCTTCATTATTACATCGCCATGGACATGGATGCCCTGGTGGAGATCGTTGATGCCATCGGGGGCGTTTACTATGATGTTGATGTTCCGGTCAGGGACCTGGCCGGGAAAGGCAAATTGGTTGTCAGCGAGGGGTACCAGTTGCTGGATGGCCGGAAATTTCTGGAGCTGGTCAGGTTCAGGGCTATCGGAGGCGACGTGGGCAGGGCCAACAGGCAGCAGGATGCTCTGATAGCTGCTTTCAAACAGCTCAAAGCGAAAGGAAAGCTAACCCAGATTCCCAAGATCTACAAATCCCTGAATGCAAATATTGACACCAACCTGACTGTTTCACAGATAGGGGCGCTGGCACTCTACGGCATGGAAATAGATATGGACAAAATCAAAAGCTATATTTTTGAAGGGATTGGCCAGTTTGCACCTCTCGGGGAACTCGATGTTTATTATATGGTGCCCGACGAGCAGCAGAGAGTGAAGTTGATAAAAGAGATCTTCAATGTTGACGTTCCGGCGCGTGCACAGATACGCCTGCCGGGACGCCGACCTGCGCCAAGTGAACCCGATCCGGTGGAGGTATTTGAACCCCAGCCCCAGGAACCGGAACAAACGGAAGAAAGCCTTGACACGGATTATCCGGGCAACGGACGTGAAGAACCACCGCCGGCCGATGACCCACCACTGGATGATCCTGCCGATGAACCATCCCCGGACCAACCGCCGATTGATGAGCCCCCGCCGGAAGACGGCGAGGGTGAACCAGGTGGGGAAGAGCCGCAAGATGACAATTGACCGTTTCCCCGGCCTTTTTACATTCCTGAACACTGAAGCAGATGATATTAAGTTCATAACGCAGAAAGAGCGGACGTGAAAAATAAAGGATTGATGAAAATAATGTCGAAATTGAGATAGAACCGGTAGTATTATGTAAACCAATTGTCCAATTTGATGCAGTTGAATAGAAAAAGGGCTTGCAGGTGAAAGGGGTACATATTCTTGAAATCATTCCATGTTTTCCGCAATGCATTCGCCATATTGTCAATATTCTGTCTTGCGTTCCTGCCGCTGGCAACCTTGTCGGCCGATGCACCCGGCGAATATGCCTGTGGTGATGTCAACAGGGACGGCAGCATCGATGTTAGCGATGCTATCCTGCTGCTACAAAGTATCGTGGGTATAACCGATCTGGACGAAGAGCAAAGAGCGCTGGCCGATGTTTACCGGGATGGAGCGGTTGATGTTAACGATGTCATCACCATACTGCGGCACGTTGTACAGATTGTCGAAGAGCTACCAGTTGATCCACCTCCTCCTCCACCGCCGGGTCCTGATCCTGAGCCTGCTCATGTGCCCGATCATCGGGTAAAAAGTAACGGATATCTTTACGGCCTTGACTACGCGAAGGCTGAGGTACCGATCATTGCTGCACCTGATAGCTTGCCGGTGGGGGATTACATCGTTAAAGACGATTATACTTTTTATCTGATAGACGGTTCCCGATTGATCAACAAGGGCCGTTTCTACTATATGGAACGGCTGCCCTATGCCATAATGCGTCTTGACGTGCCCGCTGACCCGCAGGTAACCGCTACCTTTTTGCAGAACAGGGCTGCCTCAAGGAGGGCTGATTCACCCTTCAGATATCTGGGTTCGGACTTCATCAGGGCGCAGGAAACATGGGGGGTAAACGCCCTTTATCTGATGGCTCATGCGGCGCTGGAAAGTGCCTGGGGTACATCCAGGATTGCCAGGGACAAGAACAATATCTACGGCTACAAGGCCTATGATTCCGACCCGTACAATTATGCAGGGACTTTCCGCAGTGTTCCGGACTGTATCATCTACGTCAGCGGATATATTCGCAGTGCCTACCTCAGTGAAGGCGGACAGTATTTTCATGGGCCCAACCTCGACGGCATGAACACCAGATATGCCACGGATCCGATGTGGAGGGTCAAGATCGCCAATATCATGGAGTCGTTGCTGCCCCATAGCCAGTACCATATGCTACAGAAAACATACAATGGTGGGCGTGTTTGCAACGTCGATGCTCGATCTCACCTGAATGTACGCAGCGGCGCGGGGACCGGCCATGATGTGGTGACTACCCTGGAAAATGGTACGGAAGTTACGATCCTGGGAATGGTGCGCCTGTCCAATGGCCAGAACTGGTACAAGCTCAAAGTACCGGGCCATGAAGGGTGGGCTCACGGATATTATGTAGAGCTGACTACCCAACCCCGGGGAGCTGTCTTTCTTGATGAGTGGTACCGTACCGACAGACCCCCATCAACGCTCAATGTCTGTTCTGCACCCTCGACCGCCAGCCAGGTCAAGGACAGCCTGGACTTTGGCACCAGGATTATCATCGAGAAGATCCAGACGGGGAATAATGATCTCTGGTACAAGATAAACTACGAGGGAGGCAGCGGAGACTGCTGGATCCTGGGCAAGTATGCCATCATTGATTGGTAGTGTTGGCGGGAGACGGTTGAACCGGATGGCCTGTGGAACGAAGCGGACCATTTTTATCGGCAAATTTTTCAATGATGGAACCCGGGTAGCAAAAATTTCAGTTTCTGTTACGGGCAATTTTCGGGCCGTGTGTTTGCAAGGGGTGCAGATGAGGCGAGAGGTTGCAAATTTCTATCAATTGCACATTTCAACCTCGGCCGGAAATTGCGAAATTAGCTGCACGATGTAGCGCAGGACGCTGATAGCATCGCTGACGGAAATTTCCGGTTCTCCGTTTACTTTCCCTGCCAGTTCGTAGGGGCCGGTGAGGGTGTTCAGCCCCACTATATGTCGCAGAAGGATTATGGCATCGCCGACCTCTACCTTGCCATCACCGTTGACATCCCCGAATTTGATTGCATCCACGATACAGGTGGCTCTATGCTCATCCCCCTGATCGGAAATTATGGCCGTGATGTATGTCGAACCGGTACCCAGGGGGGTGATGATCCCGTTTCTGGCGCGATCGCTGGTCACCGTCGCCGTTTCCGGATTGCTTGACTCCCACCGGCATTCCCAATCGGAGGCATGGTCAGGTTTTACGATGGGGACCAGGGTGGCGGTGGCGCCTCCGCAAAATAGTTTCAGATGTGAGGCGTTCAGGGAGACACTTTCCACCCGGATTGGCCACCGCGGAGTCTCGAAAGAAATCTCGAAAGCGGGGTTTTTCTTCCCGGTGCTATCTTCAACAGCCCCGACGGGGAAAGATAGTTCATAAATTGTATTGCCATACTTCAATTTTTCAACAGGGGTGAGGAAGATCTTCCGGCCTTCTATTTCTTTGGTCAACGCGATCGCCTGATCGGGTTGGTTGATTTCCTTCAACATGATCCCGTCATAATTCCCGCCTTGCTTGATATCCTTGTTGAAGACGACGGTCACTATCTTGTTGATCGGGACATCTCTTTCATTGTCAGCAGGGTCATGGAAAGTGACCTTCAAAGGATCGCCATTATTGGCCACGGGACTCACATCCACGGTGCAAATTGCTTCATGACCGCCATCCTCGGATTTAACCGTTATCTTCGTCGTGCCGCTGCCAATGGCCTCGACCTTTCCGAATTGGTCAACTCTGGCCACGGCAGAATTTTTGGTGGACCAGGTAACCTCTTTGTTGCTGGCGTTTTGGGGATGAATGGTTGCAAGCAGTACCGCTGTATCGCCCTGCATCAATTCCAGGGTTTCGCGGTCAAGGGTGACAGAGTCAACAGCTATTTTCCTCTGGGGAATGTAATCGACCTCTATGCCGCGTTCAACGAGCAGGTTGATGTAGTTCATCGTCTGTCCGCTGGAATCTAGTGACAGGCAGTTGTTTTTCAGGGAAATTTTCGGCTTGTCGCCCCCTGTTTTGAACCCTCCCGCGTCGCTGTTTATAACCAGCGGAAAAATGTCGGAGATGTTGTTGTTGTCAAGGTTGAGATAGAGAAGGTTGGTCAGACTGGCGAGCGGGCTGATATTGCCGATATTCTGATCGGTCAGCTTGATGTAAACAAGATTTACGGCATATTCAATACCGGTGAGGTCGCTGATTTTTTTGTTTTTGTCGGTGTAATTGATCTGTGTCAGTCCGGCCATGTCGGTGTCGCTGATACCGCCTTTATCGATTCCTGTGATAATTTTCAGCAGATTTTCAAGGTTTGCATCGGGCACAGCGATGATCTTCAATTTGGCCGAATGGTCCGAAGGTTCGCCCGTTATCCACGGATTGCCATCTCCCCCGGCCTGTATGGTGGCGGTATAATGCCCGTGGCCGGAATCATCTATTTTTCCTGCCATATCATATTCAGCCGGAGATTCGTTGTTCAAGATTTTTGAAAAAACCTCGATATTGTCTTTGTACAATTTCAACCTGTAGTGATCGGCAAAGTTGATTTTGTTCCACTTTATTTTGCGTCCATCCCACTCGGGGGGGGACATCTTCCCAAGGATCGGCTGTTTTTGCGGATCATACATGACGTCAACCCCGTTGGCTTCCAGCGCGTCAATATCTTCCCTGGCTCTGCTTCCTTCACTCAGATCCAGGTAATTGTTACGGAGGTCAACTTCATCACCATGGCCAAGCCCCCCGCTGTTGCTGTTGCTTACCAGCGGTGCAATATCGGTAATTTCATTACCGGAAAGATCTATCTGCTCCAGATTGATGGCATATTGCAAGCCGTCCAGGTTTTTGATGCCTTTTCCGGTAGCAATCAGCATTGACAGCTCTTCCAGGTCCTCAATGGTTATATCCTTTGATTCCGGAATACCCAATTCCTCACGGATGGCAGCTTCAAGGTTGGGGTCTTTTATCCAGCCCAATGCTTTGATGGCTGCATAGGCATCGACCAGGCCATACCCGTAGCCATGGTTGGGTGAATCGGTGTCGGCACCGCCGGTCAGAGGAATGGCCGTTTCTCTGATCATATCCTCCAGTTCATCTACAGCAAGCGTGGGTCTGTAAGACAGTATCAATGCTGCGGTACCTGCTATATGTGGAGTCGCCATGGATGTTCCATCTTTTGATCCATAGTTGCCATTCTTGAATGTGGAATAGATCCCCACCCCGGGGGCGGAAATGTCGGGTTTGATTACCCCCGGATAATGGATTGCCGGGCCCCGGTTGGAAAAACTTGCTCTCACATTCTGGTTGTTGACAGCGGCGACGGAGAGGCTTTCAGGGTACATCGCCGGTGAATGAATGGAGGAGGCCCTTGCGGGTGGGTTTTTGGCATTTCCTGCGGCAAATACGGGCAGGATGCCCGCCGAACGTAAATTCAGCACCATGGGCCTGAACCATTCATCAAGTGTTTGCTCGCCATCGGGAACCATGCCCCACGAACAGTTGAGAATATCCGGAGCCATGCTCGGATCGGGTAGACCTCCCTCGCTTCTAGGAGCCAGCATGTACTGAGCGGCATCGATACAATATAATGGGCTGGAACTTCCGTCGGTTTTGAAGGCATTGGCGGCTATCCAGCGGGCTCCCGGGGCTGCCCCGTATATATTTGTTGCCGTCGAGGCAACGATTATCCCGGTAACATGCGTGCCATGTGAAGAATTCAAGCAATCGTTTGGGGCGGAGGTACCGTATACCGCATCATACCAGTTGTATTCGTTATCGGGCTTGGAGGGATTGTCTGGATTGTAACCGCGATATTTTGTTTTGAGAGCCGGGTGCTGCCAGTAAGCGCCGGAATCGATGACGCCCACGACAACGCCTTCACCGGTCACCTCGAATTGTTCCCAGACCTCGTCAGCCCTGATTCTTCTGATGTTCCATTCGACGGTTTGGGCTGATGGCGCAATCTCTTCCGCGGGGATGGCCTTCCCGGCAATTTCCGATTCCTGCAATTCAAAGGATGTGTTCGGCAGTATGGATTTGACGGCAGGATTTTTGGAGAGGGCCACTATCACCGCAGGGTGCGCCTCGATGTAGATCATGTTGACGATGTAAAAACTTTTCAGGTTTATGACACGGCCCAGTAATTTTTCCAGATTCAGGTGGCCGAGCAGTGGCCCTTGAGTGCTTTCGGCAACATCCTGCAATGATCTCACCACGGCCTTGCGGCAGAAAGATTTGATCTGCTGCCGGTCGGCAGGAATGCGCAAAGTTCTTTCCATGAGGTTCCTGGCCATTTTGGCAGTGCCATGCGTATCGGCCTGTTCTTTCAGGAGAATCAATGCCTCCACGGGCTTGCCCGGTTCATTGACAACTGATGCGGCTATCTCGGGACTTATGTACGCCGTATCATTCAATATGATCCTGGCATGCTCGGTTCCTTCTGCTATTACACCAGGGGAAGGCAAGAGTAGAAACATACAAAGCAGCAAAACTGCTTTGAATCTTTGGTGCGCTCTCTTCATCTGTTCGCTTCCCCCTTTCACATGGCAGTTTTAAAAATTTTCAACAGTAGAATAATTGTAGTTTTGAGTACAAATGTTCTTACTTGAATTATAGCACCTGTGCACGAATAACACGAGACCTTTTATTGGCAACCTATCGCCTATAATCAACTATGGGATTCTTCGGCCGCCTGCGGCTCCCTCAGAATGACAGGTAGGGCGGTTTTTCTCCATTAGGCTGGAAGCATGCTTTAATGTTGTCATTCAGAGCAAGCGGTTTTTCCTTGGTATACAATCGTTATGCTTTTGGGGTAAAGAAATGCAGGAACACCGGCCTTTGCCGGTAAGCATAGCGCAGCGTGGAATCTCGGGCAAGGGGGAGGCGTTGTGCTTGATGAATGCGGTGTTGATGTCGCAATACTTTACTCCAGCCGTCAGGGCTTTTACGCTGTCATTCAGAGCAAGCGGTCTTTTGCACTACGCAGGCGTTACGCTGTTATATAATGCTTGAAAGAACGCCTGCCCCTGGCTGGCAAGAATAGCGCAGCGTGGAATCTGACAGGGAGTAGAAAAACAGCCGCTCACTCGAAATGACAGTACTATACTCTTTTATTTCGCTATTGCCTACGCCGCATATGAGATATTGGAAAAGACAAAAATCAGGAATCAGAATACGAGATCTTTTATTGGCAACCTATCGGCGATGCCCCGGGCAGTCTCCGATTTGGCAAGTATGTTATAATTGATAGATAAATAACAGGGGATACAGGCCCTGAATCATGAGGAGGATTTTCCATGGATGTCCTAAAAGCGTTGCAAAGTAGACGCAGCATACGCCGTTTCCGTAAAGACGAGGTAAAGGAGGAGATACTGGGCCTTGTTCTTGATGCCGCCCGGGTGGCTCCCTCCTGGAAGAATATGCAGTGTTGGCGTTTCATCGTCGTGCGTGATGAGGTTAAAAAAAAGGCACTGTCAGAATCCCTTCACGATAGTAACCCGGCAGTGAGGGCCATCGCTGAAGCCCCGGTAGTCATTGTCCTGTGTGCCGATCCCGCGGCTTCGGGACAGATAGACGGGAAGGAATACTACCTGCTTGACGCGGGGATTGCCATGCAGCAGTTGATGCTGGCCGCTCATGCGCAAGGGTTGGGTACCTGCTGGGTGGCCTGGTTCGATGAAGAAAAGGCGCGTGCTGTTTGCAGTGTTCCCCTACCCTACAAGGTGGTGGCCATGACCCCACTAGGTGTTGGCGATCGTGAACCCCCGGCGCGGCCCCGCAAGAAACTGGAAGAGATCGTCTTCAAAGAAAAGTGGGGGGCACCGCTTTATTGAAATTCAACGGAGAAAGGTTCAACTCGATCATGAAAGAACAATCGATGAAAGATGAATTGCCGGTCAAGCTAAGTGCCAGGCAGAATGTAATCCAGATCATCAAATTCACACTTTTTTCTGCTTCTGCGGGAATCATTGAATTCACAACATTTACGATACTCTTCAGCGTTGTCCGCCTGGTTTACTGGCCCAGTTATCTTGTTGCTCTTGTTCTTTCGGTACTCTACAATTTTACCCTGAACCGTCATTTCACCTTCAAATCTGCGGCAAATGTGCCGATAGCCATGCTCAAGGTGGCCGGGTTTTATTTGGTTTTCACCCCGCTGTCAACATGGTGGGGTGATGCCCTGACCAAACTGGGCTGGAATGAATATGTTGTCCTGCTGGGCACCATGTTGGTCAACCTGACCACGGAATACCTTTTTTGCCGTTTCGTGGTTTACAGGAAGACGATGAACACCAATATCCTAGGCCAGAAGGAGATGGAAAAACTGAAGAAGCGGCATTGCGGTTAGTTTACGCCGTGAATTTAGGTTCTTCTGCTCGGGTGGGGGGGAATATTCCCAAGATACAGGGTAACAATGGTTGATATTTTAAATAATACAATATTTTTGCGGCCAAAAAAAATAAACAACAAAAAAGAAGAAAGGCCTCCTACATTGTTCTTTCATCTACATAGGAACTTGTTCGTTGATTCAATCGGAATTTTCATTCAAGAGATGGATAATTTGAACAAGTTTTTTTAATCCTTCGCGCCTGAAAATTCGTGTTTGAATAAGAAAGAAATGCTGAACCGAACATATATGGTCATGTATAAAGATTGTATATTTTTAACATATGTTACGGCATTATTGCAATGGAAGTCAAGTGCAGTATTGCCTAGCTGGCGCCAGGTGGTATAAGATATTCTGTACTAAGGAAGATAATACAATAGTATTGTTGAGATGAAGGAGGCAATACTGGTCCCATGAAAGTCTTGCTATGTGGAGTAATAGCCGGGGATAATTTTGGTGGCCCCTCATTGTTACATGGGGTGGAACAACTGATCCACAAGATCGATGACAAAGCGGAAATTATCTACTATCAGTTTACAAAGCTCAGGGAAACAGCCACGCGGGATATGAACTTTACCATCCATCAGATCCCCTATCTCTCCAACACGCCGCGCATCCTGATCGATGCATTCAAATATAAAATGGGTTTCAAGCCGCACGATGAAGCAAGACTACGCTTTCTGGAAGATATCCGCACAGCTGATGTGGTTGCTGATTTATTGGGTATCTGTTTTTGTGACAATCTGGACACCGGAAAAACCGGGCTGCTGAAAGCGATAAAAGGTGTCATAGGCAGATTTTCAGTAAGTTTCATTGCCAGAATGTATGGAACCAGGACCGTGAAATGCCCGGCCAGTTACGGCCCGATTGAATCCCGCTCCAACCGTTTGCAGGCTCGATTTGCCGCCAGATGGATTTTTGATGTCATCATTGCCCGGGAAGTGGAGAGCCGCGGGCAGATGGTAGATCGTGCCGGGATCAAGAAAGATATCCCGGTTTCCCCCGATCTTGCCAATCTGATGTCCTGCCCCGTCCCCGTTGCCGAAGATGATAAATATATCGGCATATCGGTCAGTTTTCAGATCGAGAGGCAGTGGAGAGCGAAAGAACCTTACATTGATTGTATGGTCAGATTGATCAATTACATGGTTGATGTCCTGCAGAAAAAAGTCTATCTGATTCCAAATGAATACCCGGAAAGCCAGCAATGCAATGACATCGACATGGCTGCCGAAATCTGTCGCCTGGTGGACAGTCCCGCGAATGTCGTTGTTCCGGATGTAAAGGAGATGTGCAGTACGGAAATCAAATCGCTGATTGCCGGTAGCGAAGTGCTGGTTGCCAGCCGCTATCATTCCTGTGTGGCGGGATTGTCATGCGGTGTGCCAACATTGGTTTTGGGGTGGCATTACAAGTATGAAGAATTGCTGCGTCTGTATGGGCAGGATCGGTGGTTGATCTCCAATCATGATTGCAGTTCTCAAAAACTTCTGAACTTGTTCAAAGAATTCTGGGAAGCAGCTCCCGCAGAACGTGAAACAATCAGATCCAGGCAGCGGGGAATCCACGATCAATTGATGAAAATTGGCGGAATCATGTTTCAGAAATAAATCCTTATTTCAGGGGAATAGAAATGAAGCAAAATATCAGTTTTATTGTTGAACAGGCGCTCTGTACAGCCTGCGGTGCCTGCGCAGCCATCTGCCCCACCGATGCGATCTCGATGAAAGAGAATGCTTCCGGATACCTGTGTGCTGTTGTTGATGACCACCGTTGCCGGAACTGCGGTGTCTGCGTTGATATATGCCCCAGCAATGGCAGGGAGGAGCTTCCTGTTGCCGAAGGGATCGATCCATTTCATGGTGAATGCTTGGGTGGGTACATGGGGTATGCGGTGGACAAGAATATCAGGCAGTCATCTCAGAGCGGGGGGGTGGTCACGGCCCTGTTATGCTATCTATTGGATAAAGGTACCATCGATGGCGCGGTGGTCAACCGCTTCAACAGCGAGGCCCGGAGGCCGGAGGCATTCTTTGCCACATCCAGAGCGGAGATCATCGCCGGATCCGGTTCCTACTATGCGCAATCCCCGGTAATTGAAACGGTTCTGGGGCAAGCTCATGGCAAAGATATGGCGGCGGTTGTTCTGGGATGCCAGGCGGAGAGCATCTTGAAAATCAGGAAGAACCACTCGCATCTGAAACTGCCCCTGTACACAATCGGGCTGGTCTGTGCCGGACAGAATAGCGGGTACATGATCGATGACCTGATCGAACAGTCAAGATGTGGTGAAGACGAACCGATCATCGGTTTCCGTTTTAGAGATAAAACAGTGGGGAATTGGCCCGGCAATGTCGGTGTATATACAGACCGCGGGGTGTACAAACTGAACAAGCAGAGACGCCATGACTTGAAAATGATTTATGAATCCTACCGTTGTATCCTCTGCTATGACCAGATGAATATATGCAGCGATCTGGTGGTGGGCGACCCCTGGGGGATAACCGGGGATGACCTCTGGCGAGGCTACTCGGTGGTGATCACACGCACGGAGAGAGGCGACCAACTGATAAGTGATGCGTCCGGGGATGGTGTTATCGAAATGGAACGGTTGCCCGTGAGAAGGATCATGGAGGGGCAGACTGTTGACTGCAGGCATAAGACAAAGTTTTATACTGGCTTGAATTTTTGCAAGAATAGCGGGTGGATGTGGCCCTATGATGAACAGAATTTCAACGATCATGATTATCAATTTCCGGATCTCAGGACGCAAAACAATATTGAAACAAGATTGAGGAAAGCCAGATCATTTTATCTTCTGGAAGATCGGCATGAAGTTTCAGCCATGATCAAAGACCGGAAACGGAAGATGAAATGGAATCGTATGCTTGTCTGGCCGTTCACGTTTACAAGAAGAGGGTTTTCTTTTGTTTTCAGGAGAATAAAAAAGATGCTGAACTGAACAAATGCCTGGACCTGGTGGCGGCCGCAGTGCGGTGGTTTCACCTGTTTCGGCAGCCTCGGGTTGTCTTGCCGTTGGGGATAAAAATGCTCTCACCCGAAATAGTGTGGATGAGAGCATTTCGTGATGGGAAATAGTGTTGCTGTTCCTGCCCGGAAACTTCTTCAAGACCGGATCCGGGAAAATATTCTCACCGGGGATTGTACATCCCTCTACTGTGCATGTAGTTGTAGATCTGTTCTCCATGCTCCTGTTCTTCTTTCTGGATATGGTTCAATACCTGGCGAACATTGGTGTCGGTACATTCAAAGATCGTGGTGTCGTAGGTTCCGGAAACATATTTTTCCGTGGACAGCATATCTGTGCACAGGGCACTGTCTTTCTGACTGGACATCGCTCCCTGCATTGCCTCCTGCTGGGCGGGTGGCATCTGTTGTCCGGGCGATTGGCTCTGCTGGAGATCGGGGATCTGACCGGCCAGTATCTGGTTGATGGAATTGAGATGTTCCTGTTCCTTCTGCTCCAGAGAGGCAAAGAGCTGTCTCAACTCCGGATCACTGGCCTGCATTGAGTAATTCTGGTATTTCTGGATACACAGTTCTTCATGTGCTTTCTGATCTTCCAGTAACATTTTTTCTTTGGCAGTTAATTGTAGTGCCAAGATGATCACCTCCAATATAATCTTGCCATTATCTATCTTTAAATATTCAAGTTTGCATGATATCAAATTGTTTTTAACTTTGTGTTGCTATTTACGAATTGATGGATGGCAAATCAATAAACGGGGTTTGCCATGCAGAATAAAAGGATCGTAGTAATATTCGTGGCTACGGGAGTTTTTCGTGTGGGAGAGAGAAGAAGGCTTGTTGATTTCAAGCATCAAGTGCATGGGTTTCTACAAATGCAATAAACGGGAAGACCCGGGTGAATTCCTCCCAACTTTTTGATCATACCTGATTGATCATGATGCCCGTACGGTTTCTCCCGGCAGATCGAATTCTTCCAGCAGCTGATTCAACTTTTCATGGATGCGCATGCCTTCAAAAAAAATATTGTAAAATTCAAAAACTGCTTCATCATCGGTTTCTTTTATCAACCAGACGATATTTTTTCTCAAGTTTTCAGAAGAGGCAGTGAAATCATTATTTTCCGGATAACAGAATTCCCCGCCTGATATGATCCGGTCATATATTTTGCGATGCAGTGTTAACAGGTCATCCAGGTATTCGTACAATTCCTTCCTGATCCCCAGGTAAGCCTCACTGTCCGGCATGAAGACGATACTTCTGTGTATGGCCATCAGCCGATCCAGGTTTGATTGGATGGCGTTTATGGATCGTTTGAACCCTTGCAGGGCGGGCTTGTCCCTGGAGGAAATATCCTCGTTGAGAAGGTTGTACAATTCCCGGGTTTCATCCAGTTCATCCCTGATGATCTGCCTCTTTCTTTTGATCATTTCTTTTTCTGTTTTTTCCTCGTGCAACAGGTCCTCGATAGCGGTGCGGTACAACTTTCCGAATTTCTCACTCAAAATACCGATTTTGTCTTTCAAGCTATCGGTGTAATCCGGGGGCATGATAAAGATATTCAGAGCAGTGGAGATGATGATACCAATAAACATGCCCAGAACCCGATAGAGTGCACCTTCGACCAGAAAATCATCATAAGCGCCGATGGCACATAATGTAACCAGGGCGAAACGGATACTACCATGCAGCCCCAGTTTCAAGCAGACCAGAACGATGATGATACTGCCCAGGCCGATCCACAGGGGATTCATACCCAGGGACAGGCCGATCAGAAAAGCCATCAGGGTACCGATGATGGTGGCGATGATCCTGTTTTTGAAAGTATCAAGGGTGCCTCTGATGGAGGGCTGCATGCCGATCACGGCAGTAATGGCCGCTATCCCCGATATATCATATTGCGGGGTACCGAGTTTGGACTCCAGAAGGTTTGTCAGAAAAAAGGTAAGGGCAACTGCCAGGCCCGTTTTGATTGTTCTGGCGCCAATTTTCATAACTTACCAGCCACTTTTCGTTTTCCAGGTTTATTCCGGGGAACCATTTGCTGAATATCTCCCTGATTGATGGCGGATTTGAATTTATGGGATTCAAATCTATTTCAAAGCGAATTATACTCAATATCCCGAACCCTGTCTACTGATTGTTCTGCTTTTTGGCAGGGGCCGCGGCGTTTCCGGTTTGAACATGGGTAGCCTGACTTCCAACCTTCCTTGACCGACCAGGTTGACCATGACGATCAATAATTTTATACTAGGGACATAAGCGGAACAGGGAGGGAAAAGAGGATGGGCAGGAAAATAGGCGTGTTTTCGTTCGTTGCCGCATTGATCCTGATTTTCCTGGTATGCGGGGGCTGCATACCCGGGGATGGGAGCAGCAGTGTTATGAAACCGGCGGGATTTTTTTGGGGGGTCTGGCATGGTTGGATCGCCCCTGTTTCCTTGATTATCTCTTTGTTCAATCGGGATATCAGGGTCTATGAAGCGATCAATACCGGTTGGTGGTATGATTTTGGATTTTATATCGCCATTATCAGCGGGTTCGGCGGGCTTTCCCTGTTCAGAAAGAAAAAGAAATAAAAAACCGCCCTCAATTATACTGTCATTCCTCAGGGGACCGCAGGCGACCGAAGAACCCCCACGTATAGACCACTTACCTGACTACCGAGGAAGGGGGGTGTACAACCTGTCAGATTCCTCGCGGCGCTATTCTTTCACTCCGGTGTTACCGTTTCTACATCATTATTCTCCATAGCTTCATGTTGGTGTTTTTGTTAAAGACCGCTTGCTCGGAATGACAGGGGGGGAGGTCGCCGCACTCCTTTCCCGCTATTGTGTCATTCCGCACGACTGTTTTTCCAGTACTGCCATTCTGAGGGAGCCCTGCTTTTGGGGCGACCGAAGAATCCCCTACTCAAGCACCCCTTACCCTACTGCCAGAGAAAGAAAAGGTACAACCTGTCATTCTGAGAGAGCGGCTGTAGTTTGCCGCGACCGAAGAATCCCCTCCTCGTACACACCTTGCCATTGCCATAAACTGGTTCCTGCTTTTGTCTTTTTCCGTACCCCAGATCCCCACAGCCCTGAATGACTGATAAAAAAACCAGAAATGGAAATACGGTGGAAACAGGGCCGCCGATACTGCCTGCCAGGGCCAAAATTAACCAAAATATACCAATAATAAATTTATAAATAAAAAAAAAGTGGTTAAAATAATCTCCATGACCGGAGAAATAAAAAAAGGGAGTAGAAGAAACAATGCAGGAAGATTCGGTGAGCTGTAAAAAGCGTTTTTTTTTGCATGGGTTTCTGCATAAAATGATTGCTCTGATGACGCTTTCCATTGCCCCCTTTTTACCCCTTATTTATCTGTATGCATCTCCGGTCGACTTGAAGATGGGGGAAGATGTAGGGGTGCTATTGGAGGGAGAGAGCGCTATCGGCAAAACGGTTCCTCCGGAGGAAACTCGGGAGGAAATCGAATTGGGAAATGCAGTTTACATACTGGATCAAGAAGAACGCGTTCTGTTGGCCCGAACAGTTTACAGCGAGGCCCGCGGAGAGAGCTTCGATGGTCAGGTAGCCATAGCAGCTGTGGTTCTTAACCGCTTGAAGAGCAAAGATTTCCCCGATGATATAGTGGGGATAATCTTTCAACCGAAAGCTTTCACAGCGGTGAAAGACGGGCAGTTCTGGCTGGAACCGGACGAGACTTCTTACCGGGCAGTGGAAGAGGCTGTGAAAGGTGTCGATCCTACCGGCGGGGCTCTTTACTACTACAATCCGCATCGGGCGACATCAGAATGGATCTTTACCCGCAAGGTGATCAAAAAGATCGGGCGCCACAATTTTGCCATCTAGAAACGGGCATTTTCTTGTAAAAACCTCCAAATAAAAAATCCTCATGAAATGCCGGGATCTCCGATTCCCGGCTATTTTTTTACGATAAATTGCGGCGAGAAGCATTCCGCGAAACATTGGTATTTACCTTCAATGGAATGCCGACTTTCAGTTTTTCTACAGCAAAAAATGATGGCTCTTGCTTGCTTGCAAGATAGCCGTTGGCCAGTGGCCACCTGGATCGCAGGGAGCGGTCTTTTGCTGTCATCGGTGGGCGGGGCTAAGATGTGGGTGTCCATGGATGAAGGTGCACCTTATGACCCCTGAAAGGAGGTGAAGAAATGGCGGTTAATACCGAATTGGCATCAACTCGCCTGCAGATGGTTTTGATCCACGGGTATGACGATGGCGGAAAACCTATCTTGAGAACCCGCACCTACTCGAATGTCAAGACCGATGCTGACAACGAAGATATTTACAACGTTGCGCAGAACTTCTCTGCTCTGCAGATACATGACCTGGACAAGGTGATTCGTGTTGATGAGAGCAAGTTGTTCGAGGAGTAGTAGCAGGTTTTTCCTCTGTGGAGGAAGACCGTAGAATTTCCCCGAGGGAGGAAGGAGGTGTGCAGGTTGAGCAGAACGCTGCAGATGGTTTTTCGCAATGCCCAGGGTCGGAACACGACTCTGTCTGTTGCTGACCCCCAGACAGATCTGGAAGCTGCCGAGGTTTCGGCGGCCATGGATGAGGTGTTGGATGCCAATATTTTCAATACCACCGGGGGCGATATTATCAGCAAGGTAAGGGCGCAGATAGTGGACCGTCAAGTTGAAACGCTTGTCGAGTTCTAATCATGCCATTGCCCGGGGGAAAGTGTTACCGGGTTGCCGATTCAGAGGCTTCCAACGGGGCACTTTCCCCGGGCTTCAAAAAAGATGGGAGGCCAATCATCGTTGTTGTTTTCAGACAGAAACAAAGAGGAAAGGGGAGAAAATGAATGGAGGACGTACTGGTATTGATCGGCAATGTAGGTTTTCCCGTAGCCATAAGTATCTATCTGCTCGTGCGGTTGGAAGGGAAACTGGAAACGTTGACCGAAAGTATCAGATCTTTATCCGAGGCGATACGTTCGCAATTGTGAGCGCGCGGCAATGTTCCGCGCAGACAACAAATGATACTGGCAGGGTGTTGCCGGGCATCAAATACAAGTAGACAGGAGGAAGAAAATGAAACCTACAGTAGTACTGGATCCCGGGCATGGGGGACGCGACCCCGGCGCGGTGGCCAACGGGCTGAGAGAGAAGGACCTTAATTTGAAACTGGCGCTGAGAGTGGCCGAGAAATTGGAGGGAGCCAAGGTTTTGCTGACCAGGGAAAGTGACATCTTCGTTTCCTTGAAAGACAGGGTGTCGATCTGCAGCCGTGCCGAGGCCGACCTTTTTGTTTCGTTGCATGTCAATGCCGGCGGGGGCCATGGATTCGAGTCATACATCTACCAGGGGCTGGGGGCCAGGGATCCTTCAGTCAAGCTGCGCGATGCTCTCCACGAGAATGTGATGGCTGTTCTTTCAAGATGGGAAATTCGTGATCGGGGGCGGAAACATTCGGCTTTCTATGTGTTAAGGCACAACAGGACATCGGCGGTGTTGATCGAGTCTTTGTTCATCGATTGCGAAAGGGAGGCGCGTCTGTGGAGGGAGCCGCCCTTTGTCGAAGCCCTGGCCGGCGGGGTGGTGGCAGGTATCCGTGAATATCTGACGGGAATAGCCACGATAACTGAAGGAAAGAAAGCAGATACAGCCGGACCGCAGCAGCCCCGAAACGTGAATGGTGGCGGCGCGGTGGAAAGCAAGTCTGCGGGGGATGGTCAGCTTTACACGGTCCAGGTCGGTGCTTACGCTTACCTTGAAAATGCACAGCGGTGCCTCGATAGGGCACGCCATGCAGGGTTCACGGATGCTTTCATCCATACAAAAAAGATATCATGAAATGTCCCGGACAGTGTTTGAAGGAATAGAAAGGCAGGCCGACCAGCAAAAGGAATGGCCTGCCTGAAGGATTGGGCGGCATCAAAACAGAATGAACAACATATGTTTAATTTCCCTCCAGGGATCAAACAATGTTTTTTTGTCAGGTGAGGAAGGAGGGCGGAAGTTGGAAGTTCTGGTAACGGGGAGTAGTGGTTTTCTGGGATCCGAGATGATGAAGGTGCTTTCTGCCAACAACAACTGCCGGGGGTTGGGGGGGCGATTCGATTTTCCGGTCACTTCGCAGGAGAAGGTGGCGGAAATTATCGGGGATATGAAGCCGCAGGTAATTATCCACCTTGCCGGATACAGGGATGAGAAGTTTTGTGAGGAGAACCCACGGGAGGCCTTCAAGGTGAATGCGCTTGGGACGCGTAATGTTGCAATGGCTGCAGCACGGAACGGTGCAAGATTGGTGTACATAAGTACCGATCTGGTCTTCAGCGGCACCAAAAGGGAAGGGTATTACGAATTTGACTTTCCCAAACCAAACTGTGCATACGGTTGGACCAAATATTGGGGGGAACATTACATAAGGAACAATCTGGAAGAGTATTACATACTGAGGGTTCCCCCTCTTTTTGGCCACAACGAATCTGCCCGGGAAAATATTTTAACCCCGATATGGAGAATGGCAGCCCGGGGCGAACAGATCTATGTGAGCCCGGGGAGGTTTACCAATCCGACCTGGTCCATCCATGTTTCTGAAATTGTAAATTTTCTGATTGGGACCGACAACTATGGAACATATCATGTCGGCAGTACCGGTTATGCATCACGCTACCAGTTTGCCGCTGCCGTGCTGGAGGCAGGTGGACTGGATACAGGGCTTCTTCATGAGACGACTGGAAAACGGCAATCCCTCCCTCCGAACAATGTGATCAGAAGTGCCATCCTGCCCTACATGATGGGCGTCAAAAGTATTCCTTGCTGGAGGGATGCACTGAAAGAATGCCTGATTCATGATACCGGGTTGGCCGGTTGAGATTCTTGGTTGTTTAAAGGAAAAAGGCATCAGTAACGCCTGTTATTACCCGAGATTCCGCGCTGCGCTATTTTTTCACTCTGGTGTTACCATTTCTATATCATATTTATCTCTGTAGCTTCATGTTAGTGTTCCTGTTAAACAATGCTTGCTCGGAATGACAAGGGAGGGGAGGGAGCCGCAGGCGGCCGAAGAATCCCCTTCTCGTACACAGCCTACCATCGCTATACACTGGTTCCTAGGCTTCTGTTTTTTTCCGTACGGATATGTTGGCGTCAGCGACATAGAGTGAGTGGTTACCATAGCCGGTGAAGGCGAGGAAGCGAAACGGGACTGCCGACGTGATGTGACAGTGTATTGCCTGTCATTCTGAGGGAGCCCTGCTTTTGGGGCGACCGAAGAATCCCCTGGTTGACCACACTAACTCCCTGAACCGTTCTTTTGCTATGGCCCATGAACGGCCAAGTCGCCAAGCCAACATATAAAAAAAGAAAAAGAAAACGTAGGCGGCCGAGGAAGCCCACATCAATACCACTTACTCAGGGTAGAAGCTATTTCCTGGGTTTTATATTTTCGCATACCCTCAAAAGAGAGCTTCAGTTCCTGAAGAATCCCCTCCTCAAGCACCCCTTACCCTACTGCCAGAGAAAGAAAAGGTACAACCTGTCAGATTCCTCGCTGCGCTATTCTTTTACCCCGGTGTTACCGTTTCTACATCATTTTTTCTATAGCTTTATGTTAGTGTTCCTGTTAAACAACGCTTGCTCGGAATGACAGGGGAGGGGAGGGAGCCCCGTTTTTCAAGGGCGACCGAAGAATCCCCTCCTCGGTCACACTTTAGTACCGGTATAAACTGGTTCCCGCTTTTCCCCGTACGGATTTGTTGGCGACAGCGACATGGAGTGAATGGCAGCCATAGCCGGTGAAGGCGAGGAAGCGAAACGGGACTGCCGACGTGATGTGACAGTGTATTACCTGTCATTCTGAGGGAGCCCTGCTTTTGGGGCGACCGAAGAATCCCCTGGTTGACCACACTAACTCCCTGAACCGTTCTTTTGCTATGGCCCATGAACGGCCAAGTCGCCAAGCTAACATATAAAAAAAGAAAAAGAAAACGTAGGCGGCCGAGGAAGCCCACATCAATACCACTTACTCAGGGTAGAAGCTATTTCCTGGGTTTTATATTTTCGCATACCCACAAAAGAGAGCTTCAGTTCCTGAAGAATCCCCTCCTCAAGCACCCCTTACCCTACTGCCAGAGAAAGAAAAGGTACAACCTGTCATTCTGAGAGAGCGGCTGTAGTTTGTCGCGACCGAAGAATCCCCTCCTCGTTCACACTTTGGTACCGGTATAAACTGGTTCCTGCTTTTCCCCGTACGGATTTGTTGGCGACAGCGACATGGAGTGAAGGGCAGCCATAGCCGGTGAAGGCGAGGAAGCGGAAAGGGATTTTCCCGGTTCGTAATGACAGCGGTGTTGGAGCCTATGAACGCAAATGACAGGAATATACCGCTTGCCAAATAATAGAAAACTTGCTGACAGGGGGATGTCATGATTGAGACAATATCTTCTTTACCCCGAACATATGTTCGGGTAAAATATCAGATAGTGAAGGAGTGAATAAGATGAAATTGATCGAGAAATACCGGGAACGGATTGCCGCCATCGTTCCCTATTATGATGAAGAAGGCGGCAATGCAACCCGCATCTATACCATTGACGGTGAAAACTTTGCCGACAGGCGCACCACGCGATGGGTTATCAGAAGAATGGCCAGGGTCTTTTCCATCGATCTGGAGGCTTTGCGCAAGGATTACGGCCAATACCTGGGTATATCCCAGGGGGTTCCTCTACCGATCAGCGAGGACTTGGTCATGGTTCCTCTGAAACTGAGACAGGTAATCGGCAAGAATGATGGGGCCGGAGGCTATGTAAATATTTGCGCCGTCCAGAAGGTGGAGGAATACCCCGACAAAGGAGTTTTCAAGAGCAGGATCCACCTGACCGGAGGGAATTATCTTCCCTGTGTGTTCAATTGCAGGACGGTGGAACGGCGATTCTGTTCGGGTGAGATCGCACGTGAACGTTATATCAGAAACCATGGAAGGGCTTCTTTTTTGTTAAAGGAAAATATTTCGGGTCAGCAAGATGGGGGAGGGGATACGGAGATGCCTCCCGAACTGCTGATCGCCATCGGGAAATTGCTGTGGAAAACCTTGAAACGTTGACCAGGTTACAGCTTCTCTTTCTTTTTGCGAAATAAGGCAATCCGACCGGAAACATGGGGGAAGAGTGGGGCCAGATTGCCATTCTACACAACGGCACGGTCCGAGACCCTTCTTCTGCGCCGCCATATAATGATGACGGTTACAACTATGACAAGAAGAGCCAGCACGTAATATGCTGCCGGAAGGAATATATACAGGGCATTCAAGAAGAGTAAAATTTTGGTCAGCAGGGTAGTTTCGGAGACAGTAACGATTCTGTCGTGGACATCCTTGTAGTAATCATCAATTTCCGGAAGTCCTTCCATGCCGATTGGTTGGGCATCAATGTATTCCAGAACCGCCTGCCACAATTTAAGTTCCTCCCCATCGACACGCACGATCAGATCCTCCGGGTTGTCGACGATGTTCCCGGAGGCATCCTTGGGCTCGACCGCCAGCTGTGGCAGTAGCCGGGCTACCTCGGGGACTGCCGTTGCGATAAGGACGTAGTCGGTTACGGCATGGTACAGTTCCTGGTCGTAACGTTCCATTGGCAGGTAATCATGATCCTGTGTGGTCTGCCTTCCCTCTCCAATATATCTTTCAGCCTTCAAGACCGAACGGGCGGAGGGAAATGGAAAGTCGAGGCCGGGTATCATGAACAGGATGGCACGGCCCGGATCGTAAGTGTGCCGCCATCCCGAGGCCTGGAGAAAATAATCGTCCCCGTAGAAGGCCGAGGCCAATGCCGAAATTTCCATGACCCGGAACAGTTCTTCCCCCGTGAAATAAGCGGAGGCGAGAGGAAATCCCGGACGCCCGTCAGGGCCGCTGCCCAGTGCGACGGTGTCGATGAGATCGTAAAGCAAGATCTTCCCCCGTGAAAAATCCATCGTTCCCGGTTTTATCGCGTTGCGGATGATGCCGCTTCCCTGGGTAGCAAAATCAACTTTGCGCCCCGTTTTTTGTTCGGTAACGAGGCGCATGGCATCGGTCACCAGGTTGCCCATCGGATTTTCTTCGTCATCGGGCCTGTTGGACAGTGGAAAATCCGAGATGGCCACGGGCATGAAAATATCATTGAACTTGCCACCGGTGAGTCGTCCCAGCATTTCTCCGGCCAGCTGTGTATATTCCTCCAAAGCGGCGGAGATAGTCGGGTCCTGGGGTACGCTGCTATCCACGGGGAGAAGATAGGGGTTTGCAGAATCATCATTGCGAAGACGAATTTTACCCGTCTCCGGGTTGTAGGCCAGCTCCAGAACACCCAGATATTTGAAAAGATCACCGGCCTGAACGATGATCGTATCCCCGACGATTTCAGGTTCTTCCATCCGTGTATGGCTATGCCCGCCGACGATTATATCGATACCGGGAACCGTCGAGGCCAGCTCCCTGTCTTCGTCCAGGCCGGCATGATTGAGGGCCACGATGATGTCAACCCTGTCTTCGAGAAGGCCCACCGCTTCACGGGCTGAATCGAACCGATCCTCGAAGGTCAGGGTGCCCCGGTCGGCTATCACATTGATGGCATCGTCGCCGATGATGCTGAAGAAACCCAGGCGCAGGCCGTTATCGAGTTTCTTGATCTCGGTCTTTTTGATTCCAACCCCGTTGAGGGGGTGATGGTCGGGAATGATGATATTGGTGGCGACAAGTGAGGTTTTTTCTGCTGCTTCCGGATAACCGGCGGTTTTGAAATAATCGGCAAGCACTTCGGGGCCGTTATCGAACTCGTGGTTCCCGATGGTCACCATGTCGTACCCGATCTGTTGCATGAGGGAGAGTTCGGGCGCATACCCTTCAAAAGTTAGCCAGTTGTAAACGGTCCCCGCTGTAAAGTCGCCCCCGCTGAGGAGTAGCACCGGTTCACGGTCGGCTTTTTTTTCTTCCCGGATCCGGTTGATAATATTCGCCAGGCGTGCGATTCCACCCAGTGCAGTATTATCTTCTTGCGGGTGGAAATCGACTGCCGGTGCGGGAAAAAGGGCAGAGTGTTCATCGTTGGTATGCAAGATAGTAAAGAATAATTCTTCGGAAATACCCTCGGCACCGAGAGGGCTGTCGGTTTTGATCAAAACCGGGCATACAAGAACGGCCACGGCCAGCAGGACAGTCCATATCTTGTTTTTAAACATCGCAATCCCCCCATAAATTGTTGCGCAGGATCCCTTCGTATCCTTTCGTGTTTTACCCATCTGTTAGCAGGCCCTGTCAACTGCACGGCGAGTGAAGCCTGGAGATGAAATCCCCGAGCCGGCTGCGGGTTCGGGAATTTTCATCACTGCCGGATATCCGTGTACAAATGCTCCAGGCCTTTCAACAGATTGAAGTGCACCGGCCAGGGCAGGCATAAACTTACATTTGACTAACATTTTATGATAATTTAATATTATCATAAATAATGAATACAGGCTTTTCTTTTTTATTTCAGGTCAATCAAACATTGTTTGAAGGTAAACTGTGTTTTGTCTGTAATTCATTGGATATGGATGTGGCTTGATTTGAATGGTTACAGGGCAGGTTGAAAATTTTCCGGGAAATCGAGGGGGGATTGATCACCTGTGCGTCTGGTACATTTGACCAAAGTTCGTTCGGGCATGGTCGTGGCTCGCGCTATCTACGGGTCTTCGGGGCAGAAACTCCTGAACGCCGGAACAGTGATGAAAACACACTACATAAAATACCTGCAGCAGCTGGGAATCGGCCAGATTTATGTGAAAGATGAGCGCCTGGAGGGTGTCAATGAGGAAGATATCATCGCGGAAAGAACGAGATTGGAAGTTCGGGCGCTGATCAAGGAGATGATGCAGGAATCGAGGGGGAGAACCTCGGCGCGGAAATTCTGTATCATTGAAGACAAGATATCCGAGGGTATAAACATTTTGATTGAAGAATTGCTGGACAACGAGAATCTTATCATCAGCCTGGCAGATATCAGGTCGGCGGACAGTTACACATTTGACCACAGCCTAACCGTGACCCTGCTTTCCTTGATCCTGGCCATGAAACTCAATTACCCCCTGAGTCTTATCAAAAGGAATACCATCGGTTTTCTGCTCCATGATCTGGGCTATGTTAAGGTTCCGGAGAGGATTTTGAGAAAACAGGGGCCACTGACCAGGGAGGAGTATGCGCTGATCAAGAAACATCCCCAGTACGGTTACGAGCTTTTCAAGAAAAGTTCGCTCTATTCTGACAGTGCGGCAAAGATAATTTATCAGCACCATGAGCGCCTGGAAGGGCAAGGATATCCGCGGGGGTTGAAAAAGGAAAATATCCACTGGTTGGCTCAGATTGCAGCCATTGCCGATACATACGACGCTCTGACCTCGCAGCGCCCCTACCGTAAATATTACCGGCCGGATGAAGCCTTGAATATTCTGTCCGTGGAAGGTGGCACCAAATACAATCATGATATGCTGACCGCGTTCTTCTCGTTTATCGCAGCTTATCCGACGGGAACCCATGTCAAACTCAGCACGGGTGAAAGCGGTCTGGTCATCGCCAACAGAGAAGGTTACCCTTACCGTCCGGTGGTGAGAGTGCTCTACGAGGGGGAGAAACACCCTCATCCCAATCCCTATGAAATAGACCTGACCCAGAAGCTGGATGTGGTGGTCCGCGGTGTGGTGAACAGGGAGTGAGAGAACCAAGAAAGTAGTGGAAAATAGCGCCGCCCATCAGGGCATGCCTTGAAACAGGTTGGAAGTACTGACATTACATGAAGATAGAATGATCTTCTCGGGCCCGGGCCGGCGTGGGAATGATGCGGCATGAGGCAAATCAATACAAGGGAGATGTTTGCATGTCCAAACCTGGTTTCCCCCGGAATCAGCAGGAGTTGTACAGTTCGATCATCCATGATTTTGCCGGTATAATTGTTATCCTCGATCGTCAGGGCAAGATCATGTTCATCAATCAACAATGTGAACGGATTTCAGGTTATCCGGCATCGGAGATGGTTGGAAAGAATTTTGGGGAAATATTTTTGAATGTGGATGAACTGGAACTCTTCAAGGCTTTCCTGGAAAATCTGCAGGTGACCGATTTCCCTTTTTACCATGAAAGCACCATGCTCACGAAACAGGGAGAGAGCCGACTTGTACTCTGGTCTTACAATATCGATAAATACACCGACGATCGGATTGACAGCGTATTCTTGATTGGCCTGGATATCACGGAGAGAGGTTTCAAGGAGGAAGCCCTGCGCAAGCGGAGTGAAAATGCCGATGGGGTCATCAATGCGCTTCCGATAGCAGTGATTTCCCTTGACCGGGAAGGCAAGATCAAGAGCAGCAATGACCGTGCTGAACGTGCCTTTGGATGGGAACCGGACCTGGCCCCGGAAATTTTCAGACAAAGTTTTCCCCATATAGAGGAAAATGAATTTGAGAAAGCCTTCGGGGAGGCTCTCGGAGGGAAACTGTTGGCGGCAGTGAAGACATGTGCAAGAATGAAGGATGGCCGGATGGCTGACTTCCATCTTTATTTTTCACCCTGGAGAGATATGGATGGGGGCATCATCGGGGTAGTGTTGACGCTTGTGGATTGCCAGAACAGCTGAGATGACAGAATTCAATCTCCTCAAGGTGCCGACTTTATGTGGCTAATCGCAGAAACAGAGCCCAGGAAGGAGACACGGAGATGAACTTGCAGAGCAGGATACCTTCATACATAGCATTTTTTTTCTTTTTTATCATGGCTGCCCTCATTCCCTTTCCTTGCTTTGCCGAAGAGATGGCCGATGTTGGGGATGGGGCCGCGTTGGAGGTTGGTCTGCCCGCCGATCAGGTACTGGCGGCAGCCACCATCAAAAAAATTGTTCTCGATCCGGGACATGGGGGCCGGGATTTCGGGGCGGTCGGCCACATGGAGATGAAGGAGAAGGAGATCAATCTAATCCTGGCACTGGCACTGGAGGAGAGGCTGAGAAGTATTTTTGAATGCGAGATCATGCTGACCCGGAGGGATGATGTGTATGTTTCCCTGGCAGACCGAACAGCGATGGCCAATGCCTGGGGAGCAGATTTTTATTTTTCATTGCATTCCAATGCCTCTCCGGTGGGAGAGAACAAGGGTAAAGTACGGGGTTACGAGGATTACATCTATAAAGGCGGCGCCTCGGCTAGAGAGGAAGAGATCCGCCAGGTTATTCATTCCTCTGTCAGCAAGGTCTGGCGGGAGGCCGGAAGTATAAACCGCGGGATGAAAAGGGCAGATTTCCATGTCCTGCGGGAGACGGTGATGCCGGCTTTGTTGGTGGAGAATGGTTTCATCGATAACGAGGGCGACGCCATCCTGTTGCAAAGCCCATCATTCCGCAATAAATTGGTGGAAGCCATGGCCAACGGCATTGGTATGGCACTGGATCTGCCCACTGCAGTGATGATAAAAAACGTCTCCATTGAAGGAGATATATTCTATCTTTCCGAAGGCGAAGCTATCGATCTGAAGGCCACTGTATATCCCTCCAATGCTTTCTACCGGGAACTTGCCTGGAGTTCGGACCATCCCGAGATCGCGGCGGTTGATGAGAAGGGGCGAGTCAAGGCTGCAGGCCCGGGGGAGACGTTTGTCCGCGTGGCCGTTGACGGTGATAAGGCAACGGGTGCCTGCGGAGTGGTCGTCGGGCTGCAAGTCAAACGGGGGGATCTGAACAGGGACGGAGAGATTGATGTGTACGATGCCATTCTACTGCTTCGTCATACCGTGAAACTGGTCAATTTAAGCCCATCCCAGCTGTATGCCGGTGATCTGGATGGAGACAGGCACGTGAATATACGTGATGCTATCCGCATCTTGCGTCATGTTGTCGGGCTGGAAATTATTCCGGGTGAGCCCGATGACGAGCCCGATGTCGATAATTGAACATGGCAGGCGCATTGCAACGATGGGAGCCTCCACGAAGAGCAAGGAAACTTCCTGGCCAGCCCGATGATAATTTCAAATTTAATTGACATTTCCATGTATTTTGTTACAATTTAATTTGTCGTTTTGCCCTGCTATAATCATTGTTGCAAGGAGGTATAAAGATGAACGCTTTGGGCCGTCATGTGTTAGCCGAGTTCTATGGATGTCCCACGGAACTGCTTGATGATCGGGAATTTATTGAGCAAGAGATGGTTTCAGCTGCCAAGGTTGCCGGCGCTGAAGTTCGTGAAGTGGCCTTTCACCAGTATCTGCCACAGGGATTGAGTGGCGTAGTGGTGATATCAGAATCACATTTGACGATTCATACCTGGCCCGAACTTGGTTATGCCGCTGTTGATGTTTTTACCTGCGGGCAGGCCGTGGATCCCTGGGTTTCCTGCGAGTACCTCAAACAGAAGCTAGAAGCTGAAAATATGATGGCCAGGGAGATAAAGCGCGGCATCTTTGATCGCAAGGTGGAACACAAATCCGTGGCCAATCTTTGATTGGTTGCCTGAACGGTCAGTTATGGCCGTTATATAACAATCATGAGGGGGTTATAACCATTGACCAGGCCGGAATGCGGTTGGCATATAGATTATGACAACCCATATCAGGCTTTCATGGTTGCCATAAAAAACGAGGTTTATTGCGGCAATACCGAATTTCAAAAGATTGAAATCGTGGATACCTTCAATTTTGGACGGTGCTTGATTCTTGATGGGAAGATACAATCCACGGAGATGGATGAGTATATCTATCACGAAGCATTGGTCCATCCGGCCATGATCCTGCATCCCGCGCCGCGCAGGGTTCTCATCATCGGGGGCGGGGAAGGTGCCGTGATCCGGGAAGTCCTGAAATATCCCATGGTGGAAAGGATCACCATGGTTGACCTGGACCGTGAAGTGGTTGACCTCTGCCGAAAACATCTTCCTTCATGGCACAAGGGTGCCTTTGATGAGGAAAAGGTGGAATTGTTACATATGGATGCCCGCCGCTATCTGGCAGAGACAGATCGCCAGTTTGATCTGATCATCAGCGATCTGACCGAGCCGGTGGATGACGGGCCTTCTTATCTTCTGTTTACCCGCGAATTTTACGGTATACTCGTACGGAAGCTTGCCCCGGGAGGGCTTCTTGCCATGCAGTCGGGTTCCTTCAGCCTTCAGTATATAGAGGCACACGCGGCGATCAGGAATACACTTCAAACCTGTTTTGAAATCGTTCGTTCCTACCAGGCTTATGTTCCCTCATTTGACAGCCCCTGGGGCTTCAATATTGCTTCCCGGAAAGATGATCCCCTGAAGATATCACCGGAGGAAGTTGACTCCGGGCTCGGTCGTCTCGGCATCACGGATCTGAAATTTTATGATGGGCGGACACACGTTCACATGTTTTCCATTCCCAGGGATATACGAAGGGCTCTGGCCGAGGATAGTACGATTATCGAAGATCAGAAGCCGCTTATCATTTATTGAAATCATGTCAATAATAGAATCCAACAATCATTGTTGCTGCAATATGTTGCCTCCTGGATCGGGGGGAGAAAGGGGTTGGAAAGATGGTGGAAACTTCTCTGGTGCTGGTCAAGCCCGATGGTGTTCAACGGGGGTTGATCGGCGAGGTGATCTCCAGGTTGGAAAGAAAAGGCCTCAAACTGGTAGGGTCAAAGATGTTATGGATGGACGAGGAACGGGCATCCCGTCACTACGAGGAACACCGGGAGAAAAAATTTTATGGTGAACTGGTTGCCTTTATTACATCGGGGCCGGTGCTGGCCATGGCCTGGGAGGGCAGAAATGCCATCGCCGAGATCAGGAAGATGCTGGGAGCCACCGATCCCCTCGAGGCGTTACCGGGCACCATCCGCGGTGATCTGGCGCTGTTCATGAGCAACAATATTGTTCATGCTTCAGACGGGGCAGAGAGTGCCAGGCGAGAATTGAAAATATTTTTTGACCCCGAAGAAATAGTAAATTACGAGCGTGATATTTCGAGATGGATTGGCTACAAGCAGTGATTGAAAATATGTAGAGAGATATTTTAGATATTTTTAAAGATATTCCAAAAAATTTTCCAGAACCTGTTGACAAATGTTAAAAGCAGTTTTATAATATAACTAAGTTAATTAGTAATATATTTTATCGATTTTATTGAAAGGAGTGTGATCATAATGTTAAGTTCCAAATGCCCGGGACAGGATATGAGGTACTGGTCTTATGATGACATCTCCACGGAGACCTGTCCACAGTGCGGAGAGAGCATAGAATTCTGGAAAACGGATGTGCGACTTCGTTGCAAGAAATGTGGAAAAATGGTCATCAACAGGAAGTTCGATCTGGGGTGTGCCGAATGGTGTGCCTACGCAAAGTACTGCATCGGGGATATTGCCAGGGGCAGCAGAACAGGACTTTCCGTCAAAAAGAAACTGGAAGAGATGGCTTTCCGTTTGTTGCAGAAAGAAGAACGGGAGCAGCTGGGCGAGAAAATCAGGGAATATGAGAAAGGCCCCCTGAAAGAGGGAGAGGCCGTGGAGAAGATTGCCGAAGCTGTTTTTGATGCGATAGGAAAGAGGCACGGTGAAGATAAGGTGACGGAGTTACTTGATGAGATGATGGAAAAAGGAGAGATGGCGCCCGAGATAGTGCAGAGAATCCGCAAATCAAGAAAGATGAAAGAAATGATGCGGGGTTGAATCCTGTAAATAATCTTCCAGCCCCCAACTGACGAAGCAGAAAACGATCATGACATCATGAAAATGGGGTGGGGAAACGGCCTTGAAACCGTTTTCCTCCCAAGCATGAAACGGTACTGTCTCTAGAAAATGTCGGTGGGGAGCTGGAACATAAAATCCGTTCTCCCGCCTGCCGAAACAGGAAAAAATTCTTCTCCATGAAAATGGGGGCGGGGGATCGGTTTTAAAAACCGGTTTTCCGCTTGCAAGCAAAAACGGTACGGCCTTCATGAAAATGTTGGTGGGGAGCCGGTCATAAAAACCGTTCTCTCACCTGCCGAAGCAAAAACGATCATGACATCATGAAAATGGGGGTGGGGGATCGGTTTTTTTAAAAAAATCAGAGAAGGTCCTTTATGGTCGTCTGCTCCAGTACATTCAGCAATGCCTGCTGTGATTCCAACCAGATTTTTCGGAGATCACAGCTTTTTATATTTTTACATTGGTTTTCCGGAGTTGTGCAACGGGTAATACTCAGCGGCCCGTCGATCAGTTCGGCAACTTCGCGCAGGTTGATCGTGGATGGATCTCTTTTCAGGAAGATTCCACCGCCGGCACCGCGGACACTTCCGGTCAATCCTGCCCTGTGGAGTTCGGCCAGAATCTGGGTAACAAGGTTTACCGGTATTTCCTGTCGTTCGGCGATACTTCTAGTCGTCATCGTTTTTCCCTCATCGAGCATGGCCAACTCCATCAGGGAGATGATGGCATATTCGGTTTTCTTGGTGATCACGGTCATTTTTTGTTACCCCATTGCTGCCAGCAGATTTTTCCTTAAAAATATATATAAATAAGTTGGTTATATTTATATGATAACACTTTCTCATATTTTTGTCTTCGTTAGGATGATATATTCTGAAATATGCTGCTTGAAGCCTAAACCATATTCTATACAGACGAAAGGTTATTGTATGCGGTGGGGCGGGCATTGCAGCCATTCTCTGGTCTTTTGTTTATCCCTTTGCCTCTCGGCGGGCTGTTTCCCGCCCGGAATGCATTAACATTTTTTCCTTCGTGATCTTTCATATGCATTCCCGGCTTGCCCCGATTTTGATCATGTCGTATTTGTTTTACAGCCAGGAGGATAATATTATATTATAATAAAGTAATTGGCGAATCCGATTGTAGCAGATGAAAGGGGCAGGCCGGTGATTATTAAAAGAGGTTTGGTCTTTATTTTACTTGGAGCGGCCCTGCTGGTCATGTTTTTGCTGCCGGCAAGTGAGGTTTCTGCTGACGGCAGGAACGTGGTCTATGTCATCCCGATTGAGGATATGATCACGGTCGGCACCGCCGGATTTCTGGAGCGCCATGTACTGAAGGCCGAGGAGGCCGGTGCGCAAGCTGTTATCGTGATGATGAATACCCCCGGGGGGCTGGTCGATGCGACCCTGGATATAAATAGAATATTCAGGGGTACGTATCTGCCGGTGGTCGTCTTCGTGGCCCCCTCGGGGGCAATAGCGGCTTCGGCGGGTGCATTCATCCTCATCAGTGCTGATGTGGCGGCCATGGCCCCGGGTACCACCGTCGGGGCGGCACAGCCCATCACTCTTTCCCCCGAAGGGGGCACCGCCCCTGCGGAGGAGAAGACAGAACGTTTCCTGGCCGGTCATATTCGCAGCATGGCCAAGGAAACCGGGCGCCCGGAGGAGATCGCGGAAAAATTCATTACCGAGAACCTGGTTCTGAATTACGAGGATGCCATGGAGCTGGGGGTGTCCGATATTACGGCGGCGAACCTGAATGAACTTCTGCTGGAACTCGATGGTTACGAGGTGGAGAAGGAGGGGGAGGCGCTGATCATGCAGACGGCCGGTGCCCGTCTTGTGGATGTGCGCATGAATATCGGCGAAAGGCTCCAGAACACATTGAGCAATCCGCAGGTAGCATTTCTTCTGCTGATGCTGGGCCTGGCCGGAATCTATCTGGGGTTGAATATGCCCGGCACCTTCGTCCCGGAGGTACTCGGTGGTATAATCCTGGTGATGGGTATTTACGGAATGGGGCTTTTCGATATCAGCACCACGGGAATAATATTGCTGGTAGTGGGGGTGGCCCTGATCATTGCAGAGATATTTACACCGGGTTTCGGGATTCTGGGTATAGGAGGCATCATCAGTTTGCTTTTCGGTTCGATATTGCTGCCCATCGAGCCATTGATGGCACCGGACTGGTACCACGCTTTTCGGGCCACGGTCATCGGTGTTGTCGTCGGTGTCGGCATCCTGCTGCTCATCGTTGTCCAGGCCGTGATCGGATCGTGGAGGCGGCGCAAAAAGGAACCCAGATTTTTTCACATGCCGGAGAAGGCTGTGGTCGTGGAGGAACTTTCACCCGGAGGGCTGGTCAGTTTCCAGGGCGAGATATGGAAGGCCAGGAATCTGGAAAAAGGGGTTGTGGAAGTTGGCAGGGAGGTTCAGGTTGTCAACCAGGAAGGGTTGTTGCTCCTGGTGAAAGCCATGGATGAAAATGAAGGAGGTATTTTCTGATGGAGACATTCTGGGTTGTTGTAGTAGCGATTCTGATTGCTTTTATTGCTTCTTCACTGAAGGTGGTGAAGGAGTACGAGAGGATGGTGGTTTTCCGCCTCGGCCATCTGATCGCGGCCAAAGGGCCGGGGGTAATCTTTATCATCCCCCTGCTGGACAAGGCGGTGCGCATTTCACTGCGGACCATCACTCTCGATGTTCCCACACAGGACGTGATAACCCGTGACAACGTTACTGTCAGCGTCAATGCGGTTGTCTACTATCGTGTGGTCGATCCGAACCGCGCGGTGGTCAACGTGGAGGATTACATGTTTGCCACCTCGCAGATGGCGCAGACCACGCTCAGGAGTGTTGCCGGCCAGGCGGAACTCGATGGCCTGCTGGCGGAGAGGGACAAATTGAACCAGCTGATTCAGAAGATCCTTGACGAAGCTACCGATCCCTGGGGGATCAAAGTCACATCGGTGGAGATCAAGGACGTGGTGATTCCCGAAGGCCTCCAGAAGGCTATCTCCAGGCAGGCGGCGGCAGAGAGAGAACGGCGCGCCATCGTTATCCAGGCCGAGGGCGAGAAACAGGCGGCAGAGAGGTTGGCCGAGGCAGCTGCCATCCTGGCACACCAGGACGGGGGGATGTTTGTGCGTCTCCTGCGGTCACTGCCGGAAATAGCGGCGCAGCAAGGGTCTCTGATTGCTTTCCCGCTGCCGATGGAATTCAAACATCTGCTGGGGCGGTTGACAGGGACCGCTGCGTCCGGGAAACCATCCGAAAATGATTAAGGAAAAGAAAGATTGAAGGGTAAAAAAGGAAAGTTGGCGAATATAAAATAATAGACTGATAGCGCAGCATGTCATTATCTGGGTTAAGGAGAGAGAGGGATGAAACCGACCAGTTTTCCTTACAATACTGCCTTTGTGGTCAATCCCTATGCGGGAAAAGGGCGGGGTGCCAAAACGTGGAAGAAGATCGGATCCTATCTTGAAAAAAACAGGATCGCACACGAGGTGTATTTTACCGGGGATGGCGGAGATGGACGGAAGATGGCCGAACGTGCCAGCCGGGATGGAGCCGAGTTGATCGTTGCGGTCGGCGGGGACGGGACACTTCAGGAAGTGGCCAACGGCATCGACCGGGAAAAGAATATCTTTGGTGTTATCGGGGCCGGGACAGCCAATGGGTTTCGCCGTTCCGTGGCCGTACCCCACAACCCCATGCAATCCCTGAAAGGCCTTTTTGAATGGCCGGTGCTGGAGATGGATCTGGGGATGGTCAACGACAAGATCTTCCTCAATTCGGTGGGGATGGGTTATGATGCTGCCGTATCAAAGACGGCCACCGATGACAATTACTGGCTGGAGGGCTATCCGGCCTATGTTTCCGCCTGCTTGCAGCACCTTTACATCAAGCCGCGTGTAGTTACGTTCCAGCTGGACAACGGTCAGATCATAACGCGGGAAACAATACTTATCGTGGTCGCCAACGGGAAGTTCTACGGCGGGCAGCTATGTATCGCTCCCCAGGCCATAGTCGATGACGGGTTCCTGGATTTTCAGCTGGTCGAGGATATCGATAAATTCAGGATGATCAGCATGGGGCTGCTGGCTTTCTTCAAGGCGCATACCGGCATCAAGGGATTTCACAAAACGAGGGTCAAGGAAGCCGTGATCAACTGCGACGATGACACCATGCTCGTCCAGGTCGATGGGGAGACCCGGGATAATATACAATTTCCCCTCAAATTCACCGTGCTGGAAAAGGCCCTGAAGATCATATCCCCCTTGAACCTGCATGTTGAAAAACAGTCGGAGGCGGAGAGACGCCAGAGACTGTCCCGGGAATTTTTTGGGGTGTAGTTTGATCTTGCAGCCGGGGGTTCTGCATCGCCGGGGTATTGTTCGTTCGAGGTATGCCCATTCGCATGGGCTTTGGTTTCCAAAGATTGCCGGCAACCGGGGTGGGCTGCTGCTTGCCTTTCACTTTGTTTATGGGTATAATGATAGGTAGCCGGTAACGTGGCAGGACGACAAAAAGTGATCTATTCTGCGAGCGTGGCGGAATCGGCAGACGCGCTAGGTTCAGGACCTAGTGGGCGCAAGCCCGTGGGGGTTCAAATCCCTTCGCTCGCACCATTGATAATACCTGAAGAGGCCGATTGTTTCTGATCGGCTTCTTTTTTTTTTGACATTGCCACGGCATGGGGACGGAATGACGGAGGAAACCCCTTGCACATAGTTCGCTGACATTATATGCACATGCCAACATATTTTTGGCGGGCATGCAACATGAAGACATGATTTCGGGCGAAAGCGGGAGTGTTTCAATCGCGGCCCGGTTCGCCAATCATCCTGTCCCTGTAATAATATTTTTTGTCCTTCTCGCCTATTTCGCGCATGACCTTGCAAGGGTTGCCGACGGCGATGACGTTGGCCGGGATATCTTTCGTAACGACGCTCCCCGCACCGATGACGGTGTTATCACCAATGGAAACACCCGGCATGATGATGGCGCCGGCCCCGATCCAGCAATTCCTGCCTATATGTATGGGCATGTTGAACTGGTACAGTTGCTCCCGCAACTCCGGCAGGAGCGGGTGTCCCGCCGTGGCAACGATGACATTTGGCCCGAACATGGTATAGTCACCGACATGGATATGCGTGTCGTCCACCAGGGTAAGGTTGAAATTGGCATAGATATGATGGCCGAAATGGACATGTTTTCCGCCCCAGTTGGCATGAAGCGGAGGTTCGATATAGCAGCTTTCCCCGATTTCGGCAAACAATTCTTTCAGCATTTTCTCCCTTTTTTTCAGTTCCGATGGCCTGGTCATGTTGAATTCGTACAATCGTTCGAGGCAGGCAAGCTGAACTTTCATCAGTCTGTCATCATCGGTGGGGTAGAGTTCCCCGCTGTGCAACCTTTCAAATATTTTCTCTTCGGTCATCCGGGTTCACCTGTATTCCTTTCTTGAAATCATTTTGGGGCCTTTGCCTGCGGACCTCGGAAATGAAACTTGTCTGATCAGGCTTGGCGGATCATACAGCACGGAAGGTCAATTATGGTAACAAGTAATGATTCTGTAAAGATATATCGATATCCTGCAAGGCAAGGATTTGAAAGTGGTTCAAGATGATAATGGGTGAGGGTGTGGGCGCAATACTGCCGCCGATTTCCGGGGTATCGATCGGGTGCAAAAAGGTTGCCAGAACTTTCCGGCTCGTATATCATGAATGGAGAATCCAATCATTACCAGAGGTGAATCATGTTGCGCATCTTGCATCTGGCTGACCTGCATCTGGGCTGGGCTCCATCTTATTTGGGCGGCGAAAAAAAGAAAGTCCGTCTGCGGGAACGCAATCAACTGCTAGCGAAAGCGGTTGATTTTGCACTTTCCCCCGGTAACGATATTCATGCCGTGTTCATCGTCGGTGATTTATTTGAGGATTACCGCCCCGATGAATCCCTCGTCCGCCAGGTTCTTGATAATCTGGGGCGCCTGACCACAGCGGGGCTCCGTGTCATTACCGTACCGGGGAATCACGATGAGATTACCTACCGGGATTCGGTTTACCGGCAGCATGGCGCCAATTGGCCGGGTGAGCTCGTGGTGAATCCCATGCCTGAACTGTCAGTTTCCGTCGAAGTGAACGGTACCGGGTTGCATGTTTATGCTCTGGCCTTTACGGGCGGGCTCACAATTGTTTCTTCCATCGAAAAGTTTCCCCGGAAAGACTTGCCCGGGCTTCATATCGGGGCTTTTCACGGTTCGCTGGATTGGGAAGGGGTCGCCGACAGAAGCCTTCCTCTCAAATCCGGGCTGCTGAAAGAGGCCGGTTACGACTATATTGCCCTAGGGCACATACACCGCTATACCGAGAAAACAGTGGGGAAGGGGATGGCGGTTTATCCGGGAGCGGCCGAGTTCAAGAGTTTCAACGACCCGGGAACCGGCGGCCTTGTCGTCGCCGAATACAGCGGGGGCCGTATAAAAATTGAGAAGGCAGAACTTGATATACGCCGGCATCAGATTCGCAATTTGGAACTTTCCGGTCTGGAGGGGGCGGACGATCTGCTTGAAACCTGCAAAAGTTTTGCCGATCCCGAAGCCATGGTGCAGTTGACATTCAAAGGTACGCCACCCTTCCATTTCGGGGAAGAACAGTTACTGGATGCACTGGAACCTTATTTCTTTTATATCGAAATAAAAAATGAGACCGAATATTTCTCGGATACCTTCCTCGAGAGTCTTGCACAGGAACCCACGGTGAGAGGGAATTTCGTGCGACGGCTCCGGAAGAAGCAGGCAACAGCGGAAAACGAGCAGGAGCGGAAACTGCTGGGACAGGCCATGCGCAAGGGACTGGCCGCGCTGCAGGGGGTGGATCAGGTATGACCGGAAAGCATGACCACAACGTAACGTTCAACCGTCTCGTTCTTGAAGGGTTTGGCTGCTATCCGGAGAGGACGGAGTTTGATTTCTCGCCGGGGATAAATTATTACGTGGCGGAAAATGAAACGGGCAAGACCACCATGGTAGCGGGCCTGATCACCACATTGTTTGGACTGAGCCACCGCAGCAGGAGTACCTCGCCTTTTACCCTTGAACGTTTACGCAACTGGGATAATCCCCGAAGATGCCTGGGCGAAGTGTATTTTTCCGTCGGGGAAGAAGATTATCTTGTCAAGAGGGATTTTGATACGCATCGTGTGGAACTCCGATCCCTGGGAGCTGATGGCGGAAAATTGCTCGTTGAAGGAGAACACAATCCGGAAGCCATAAAAAAATTGGAGGAGTATGAAAAAAAGTTGCTGGAACTGTTGGGTTTGAACAGCGTTGAACTTTTCGGGGATACTTTCTGTGTCGGGCAGCCGTTGCCGGAACCGGAGAACATCAGTTCCGAACTTCAGGGCCTGCTTGCCGGCGGGAAGGGGACTTCATTCAACCGAGCGTTGGAGAATCTTGTCGAAAACCTGAAATCGCTGACCAAATACACGGGACCCAACGAACGCGGGATCACGGCGAGAAATCAGAGCAAGGACAGGAAGCTGGAACTCCTTGCTGAAAGAATCGAGGATCTGGAACGGCAGATTGAAGACGGGCGGCAGAAGGCAGATTCCTTTCTGGCCGTGCGGGAGCAGTTGTCGAAAACACAGGAGGAGCTTCAGCAGACGGGAAAGGAACTTGAAGACAGGAAAAAAGCCAACGAGGCCTGGTCCGGTTGGAATTTCCGGGCCGAAAAATACCGCCATGCCACCCGGGAACGTGACAAGCTGCAGCGGGACAGTGAGGACGCGGAGAAACTTCAAGAAGAGATAACACGGTGGCAGCTGAAGTATGGGCGTGATTTTCCCGCATTTGTTGACGTTCCTCCGGAGACGGGCGACCGTCTCGTCGAGCTGGATAACAATGAAAGGCGGCTGCGCGAGGTGGAGGAGAAGATAAGAGAAATTGAAGAATCCCTGAATGAAGGGAGAAGATCACTGCAAGAACAGATGGAAGCATATGGTAATTTTGCGGCCCGTGAACTGCTGGGCACCGATCCGGTGGAGAAACTGAAACATCTGAAAAGCCTCGCCGAAAATTGCCGGCAACAGTGGGATGATTTCAAAGCGGTGCTTGGAAAAATCAATGACATCGACCGACAGCTTGGGGACGAATTTGCACCCTTTGAAGAAGCGTCACGGGATGAACTGGAGATGGTCCGGGCATACAATCAACAATACACGCGGCTGAAGGATACGGCAGAAAAGACACAGCGGGAGCTTGCCACGGTAGATGATTACCTGGAAGCCAGGTCGGGGTACGAGGAACAATATGCCGATTTGAAGGGGCTTCCGGAAGACGCTGCCGCCCTCGTGGAGGGAAAGCTGGGGACACTGAAAAGAAAACGAGAACTGGAAACCGGGGCGGGGGGGGAGGTGGCAGCACCGCCATCCCTGCTTCCCGGGTTGTGCGGGGCATTGGTCCTTGCAGCCGCGGCTGGCGTGATCGTCGGAATGGGCAACATCTTTCTTATGGCCGTGGCGGCGATCATCGCCGGGGGGGTCGGTTACTGGTTGGGTGGCCTCGTTTATCGCCGGATAGCCGGCTGGCGCAGGAAAGGCAAGGGTATCCATGCTGCGGGGGAAATGCAGATGCTCATGGCCGAACTGGCCGACTATGACCGCAAGCTTGGGCCGTATGCTGCATGGGGGGATGCGGAACTGGGAAGGCTTGCCGAGCGCCTGCAGCGCAGCGAATATGAACGGCAACGCCTGGCGGCGCTGGCCGGGGAATTGCCATCGGAAGATGAAATGGATGGATTGCGGAAAAAAGCTGAAAAAGCGGCGGAGGAAATGAGAGACTATGAGCATAAAATGGCTGTATTTGCGGCCAATCCGGAAGATATCCCCGTAGCTTATGCCCGATGGCAGAATCTACTTGATCAGAAACAAACCTTGTTGGAAAAATCATATCTTTTTGCAGAACAGAAACTTGGATGCAGCCCGGAAGAAGCGGAGGCTGCCGATCTACGGTCAGATGAAGTTTCCGGGGAATGGAAGGAAACAGCACGTTTTCTGGGTATGAAGTTTGGTGATACAGCGGTACAGAAGGCTGCCAACATGACCGGACGGTTGCAGGACCTTGCCGATACCTGGTGGGCGGAGCAGGCTGAAGAGGCGGCGGAGCTGTCCCGACTGATGGCAGAGATTGAAGAGAAAAAGAACATGGTTGAAGGGCAAGGGGAAAGGCTGGAGGAGGAGAAAAACAACCTGGCGGTTTTGCAAGAAAAAAAAGCGGATTTGCTTGAATTGTTGCCGGGAATTCTGGAGGCTTACGAAGGCGACACCGCCGTGGCCCTGTCACGCTGGAAGGAGTGGCAACAGCTTTCACGTGAGAAAAGTGATGCCGATATCAAACTGAAAACAATTCTGGACAGAAATGATGCAGAGGGGGTTTCGGATCTACAGGGCGTTTACAATCGGGCTCAGGATCAAGCCATTGCATTGTTGAGGGATTGGCAGAGCTTCATTGAACAGAACCCGGGCCTGCCGGGGACCGATCGGGTCGATGATCTTAAATATGTGACCGATGCCCGGGAGAAACTGGAGGCGGAGATCGCCAAGTTAGGGGAAAAGAAAAGCGGGCTGGAGGAAAAGCGCAACGACCTTTTCAGGCAGCAGGCCTCACTTGAAGGAGAAAAGCCCCTCAATATTGCCGCCGCGGAACTTGAACTCGGGGAAATGACAATGGAAAAAGAAAAGATGGAAATGAACGCCGATGCGCTGACGCTTGCTTACAAGGAATTGAAAGGGGCGATAGATGATTATCGTTCCACTCACAAGGAGCGTCTCGAGAATCAGGCTTCGGAATATTGCTTCGATATTACGGGAAGGGCCAACAGAAAGATCAGTATGGATGAGGGCTTCAACATCGGTGTTCTCGAGGATGGCCGTGAATGCAGTGTGGCACAGTTGAGCAAGGGGGCCCGGGATCAGCTTTATCTGTCGTTGCGCTTCGCACTGGCGGATCTTCTGGCCGAGAATATAAGGTTGCCCCTCATCCTTGATGACCCTTTTACTGGCACCGATGCCGGGCGTCTGCAAAAAATCCGCGAAATATTGCATCGCCAGAAGGATAAACGCCAGTTTATCATTCTTTCACATGCCGAAACCTTCAAACGATGGGGCACCCCCATCAAGATAAACAGGGGACCTTTCTCCTGACTTTCGTTTTCGGTTGAACCGGAGCTATTGCAGGGTGAATAATGGGACGATGGCAGGAATGTACCCCCGGCACCAATTTTAAAAAACAGTTGTAGGACTCGGATACCATCCACATCGGTAAAGATTCCCGGATATGTTGAGGATCATACCGGGGGTTTTGTTTCCGGGCCTTTTTCCCCACGGCCCGTGCGTGGCTGATTGCCAGATCCGCATGTAAAAGCCCCAACCGCAGCATTCCCACGGCCAAATGACAGGTTTGGAAATCAGGATGCGGGGGCAGTAATATTTATTTTCCATTCAAAGCAGTTGTTATGCCAGTATGAGCGGAAACAAATGCCTTCCCATCCATGATTGTTTGTTTTCACACAGTCTACGAGCTGCCATATAATGAATTGAAATTAAATAAAAGGAAGGTGTGGAAGATGAAAAAAGAAGATGACAAGGGGAAAGTTGGGGTCAAGGGTATTCCGCCGCCACCTGCCACATGTTCGGGGCAATTGTACACGGTCATCAAGGGGGATACGCTCTACCTGCTTTCGAACCGCTTTGGTGTCCCTCTGGCCGATCTTATCGATGCCAATCCCCAGATTCACAACCCGAATGTGCTCTACCCTGGCCAGGTAATCTGCATTCCGGGCAAACAGCAGATCTATTCTACCGGCCCTTTGTATTGGTATTCTACGGCGCAGAAATTTGTCAATGTGTTTGTTGAAAACAATTCGGGGAAGGCCATCAACTACGAGATCAAGTTCTACAACAAGGATAAATGCCCAAAAATAGTTTACAAGGATTTTTGTGGCAGCGTGTCTCCGGGGTGTACAGTTATGAAACAGGTAAATCTTTCTCAGGTGACACTCAAGATCTACGAGGTCACGATAGAAGTGCCCAAAAATGCCAAGATAATGGCATCAGTTTACGGGCTCACTTCTTCCAATGAAGCACTGCCTGCCAACACATTGCGGCATTCAGAACTGGTCATTCTTTACAGGTAGGAGGAATTCAGCTTTCTGTACCGGGGGAGAGAGGGCGCCACATGGAAATCAGGTCACGTCATTTACCGTTTTCCCGGCCAGAAACTGTTTTACATTATTCATGGCGATGTCCATCAAGCGCTCTCTGGATTCCTTCGGTGCCCACGAAATATGCGGGGTGATGATACAGTTTTTTGCCGATAGCAGGGGATTGTCATTTCCGGGTGGCTCCCGGGAGAGGACATCAAGCGCAGCCCCGGCAACTTTTTTGCTGTCAAGCGCAGTTGCCAGATCTTCCTCGTTGATCAGGGGGCCCCGCGCGGTGTTGATGATCATCACGCCGTCTTTCATCATGGCGATGGTCTTTCTGTTGATCATGCCTTCAGTACTGTCTTGCAGGGGGCAGTGCAGGGAGATAATGTCCGCATCGGCGAACAGCTGTCCAAGCTTCACATATTTCAAGCTTCCGCTCTCCGGTATTTTTTCCGGATGGGGGTCATGGACCAGGACGTTCATGCCCATGGCCCGGGCGATCTTGCCCACCGCCTGCCCGATGCGGCCGAATCCGATGATGCCCAGGTTTTTCCCTGCCAGCTCGATGAGTGGATAATTCCAGAAGCAGAAATCGGCAGAATCTGTCCAGGCTCCTTTTTTTACCGCTTCACTATGTGCCCCGACATGATGGCACATCTCCAGGAGCAGTGCGAAGGTCATCTGCGCCACGGCGGCCGTTCCGTAAGCGGGTATATTGGTCACCGTGATCCCTTTTTCTCTGGCGGCGGCAATATCTACCACGTTGTAGCCGGTCGCCAGCACGCCTACATACCTGATATGGGGTGCCCGATCAAATATTTCCCCGGTCAGTACGGTTTTGTTGGTCAGGATGATCCCGGCATCATCTATTCTTTTCAGGACAAGGTCCTCTGGAGTGCGGTCATACACGGTTATTTCACCGAACTGTTTCCATTCATCCCAGGATAGATCACCGGGGTTCAAGGTATAACCGTCAAGCACCACTATCTTGTTCAAGATTTTACACCTCGTTCCATTGCAAGGGAGGTGGCTCCCCGTCATGGACTTTTTATGATCGATCAATCTTGAAGAATTATCTCATATGATATATCGACAAGAATAGAGTAATACATTTTTCAAATATAGCATCTCCATGAGCCCTCCTGTTATTTTACAATCATATTCCGTGGAATTCCAATGAAATGTCCAACTTTTGCGGAAGAACGGGGAAAAAAATGGCCCGGAGAGAAAATGAGCAGTTTTACTTGACGGTTCTTTCCGGGCAAGAGCTATGTTATGAGGTTAGAAATAGACCCTGGATGCCGCGCCGTTACTGCGGCAAGTGGTCAAGATTGGCTGTGAAATGGGCCTCTCTCCTTTCGGGGCCCGGTAACAGGAACGAACAAGTTCCCGGTATCCCCATGTAACACGATAATCAGAAAAGTAACACTATTGTCAGTATAAACCTGGTTTTATGAAATGTAAAGCTTTATTTCAAGTATTCTCAAAAATATTTTTTTATGCGTTATAATGGTGGAGAATGGCGATGCAGAACGCAGGATGAGTTATCTTGCTATCCGCAAGAACTGAAAGAGAACGCCGGTAGTGAAAATGGAGTGTTGAAATTGTCCGCGCAAACTGTCAGTATCTTCCCCTGCCGCAGTTACGAGCAAGAAACGGTTGAACGGGCCGTGCGCAAGGTTCTTGAAGATTGCGGAGGCCTGGGGGCGGCCCTTGCCAGGGACGCACGAGTTCTGATCAAGCCCAATATGCTTGCTCCGGAACCGGCGGAAAGGGTTGTAACCACGCACCCCGCGGTGGTCAGAGCGGTGGTGAAGGCGGTGCAGGAAGTGGGCGGGACCGCCTTCGTGGGCGACAGCCCCATGGAGGGGCCTCTCATGAGGGTGGCCGAGATCAGTGGTATCATGGATGTGGTCAGGGAGACGGGTGCCTCCCTGCTGGAATTGGAAGAGAATATCGAGGTGGAAGTTCCAGGCGCCCGGCTTTGCAGGTTCATCAAGTTGTCGGCTGCGGCAATGGAGATGGATATGGTCATCAACGTGGCCAAACTGAAAACCCACACCCTGACCGGTTTAACTGCCGCCGTGAAGAATTGCTATGGTTTTATAGGCGGAAGGCAGAAGAAGCTTTATCATCTGCGCTATCCCATGGTAGATGATTTTGCAAATTTTCTACTCGATCTTTACCTGGCCACGCGGCCGGCCATATCGATTGTCGATGCGGTGGTGGCCATGGAGGGGCTGGGCCCTCGCCACGGGCGGCCCGAACCGGTCGGGGCGATACTTGCCTCGACGGATGCCGTTGCCCTGGATGCCGTGAGTGCGCAACTGGTGGGTTTTGTTCCTGCTGAAGTATCCACGCTGGATGCGGCTATCAGACGACAGATGATCGGGGGCAATTTGGCTGATATCAATGTCCTGGGGCCTTTCGAGGAGTTGCGGCACCTCGATTTTGACAGGGGGGCCGCGGGGAAGGGCTGGTCTTTTCTGTTGCGTTATGCTCCGGCCTGGATCAGGAATATACAGGAGGGAAGGAGACCGTGGCCCTGCATAAATGAGAAGTGTACCGGTTGTGGCCGCTGCCTGGAGTACTGCCCCGTGGAGGCCATGTTCATGAGTGAGGTGGAAAACGGCAAGAAACGAAGGAGGGCGTCGATCATGTACGATGCCTGCCTGCGCTGTTATTGTTGTCTGGAGATATGCCCGGAAGGGGCGGTCAGTTTGAAAAGGAGAAAAACGCCATCTTCCGGAATCGACAGGATCTGACTCTTTGCGTTGCAAGAACTTGTCTGAAAACTGGCGGTACGCTATACTACTGTCTATATGTATCACAAAGAAAATTTGTCGCAGCAGCAAGGGGTTCAGGGTGTATCAACCGGAACAATTCATCTGGCTGTAGCTGCGCGTGAATCAGTTTCAAAGGAGAGGGGATCGAACCATGGCCGCGTTGAAGAACAAGGTCGAATTGTATGACACCACTTTGCGGGACGGGACACAGAGAGAAGGAATCTCCCTGTCTGTGAATGACAAGCTGAAGATTGCCAGAAAACTGGACGAGCTGGGGTTGGACTATATCGAAGGGGGATGGCCGGGTTCCAATCCCAAGGATATGGAGTTTTTCAGGCGTATCAAGGAAGTCAAGTTGCAACATGCCCGTATATGTGCTTTCGGTTCTACCAGGAGGCCGGGGATAGCCGTGGATGCGGATAAAAATGTACAGGCCTTGATCGAGTCGGGGACCGAGGTGGTGACGATATTCGGGAAGTGTTGGGACTTTCACGTCACCGATGTCCTGAAGGCCAGCCTTGAAGAAAATACAGCCATGATCTCCGATACCATACGTTACCTGAAGGATCATGGCAAACATGTGATCTTTGATGCCGAACATTTTTTTGATGGTTACAAGAACAACGCCGGATATGCTCTGGAAACGATCAAGGCAGCCGGGGACGGCGGTGCCGATGTTATTGTTCTTTGCGACACCAACGGGGGAGTAATGCCCTGGGAAGTCAAGAGCATCCTCAGGGAAGTAAAGAAGGCGACCCCGGTAACGATCGGTATCCATGCGCATGATGACGGTGGCATGGCTGTTGCCAATAGCGTCATAGCCGTACGTGAGGGAGTCAGACATGTACATGGTACAATAAACGGTTACGGCGAGAGATGCGGCAACGCCAACCTGTGCACCATAATACCAACCTTGCAATTCAAACTCAAGCTGCCCGTCCTTTCCAAGAGCAGGTTGAAGAAGCTCACGGATTATTCCCATTACATTGCCGAGCTCTGCAATATCGTGCCGGCGGAGCAGCAACCTTATGTGGGAAGGAATGCTTTCACACACAAGGCAGGAGTCCATGTGGATGCCGTGAATATTACCCCGGACACATATGAACACGTAAAACCTGAATCCATAGGAAACCGCAGGCGAATTCTTGTTTCGGAACTTTCCGGAAAGGGCAATATACTCTACAAGGTTAGACAAAATAATATCAAGCTTCTGAAGGAAAATCCGGAAACAAAGAGGATCGTGGAGACTTTGAAAAAGATGGAGTACGAGGGATACCAGTTTGAAATCGCGGAAGGTTCTTTCGAACTCATGGTCTGGAAGGTGATGAACGCCTATCGGAGTCTTTTCCGGCTGGAGGGGTTCCGGGTAATCGTGGAAAAACACGGCGATGGCGAATCGCAATGTGAGGCGACCATCAAGGTGGTCGTGGGTGACCGGGAAATTCATACGGCAGCCGATGGCAATGGCCCGGTAAACGCCCTGGACAATGCATTGCGCAAGGCACTGGAAGAAGTTTACCCCTCGCTCAAAAAAATGAAGTTGGTTGACTACAAGGTGCGTGTCCTGGAGGAGCAGGATGGAACCGGTGCCAAGGTGAGGGTTCTTCTTGAATCGAAGGATGATGAAAAAACATGGAGCACTGTCGGAGTTTCAACCAATATCATCGAGGCCAGCTGGACAGCCCTTGTTGATAGCCTGGAGTACGGATTGCTTCACAAGAAGATGCCTTCAATACTGGAAGATCGCAAGCTGTTGACCCTGCTCAAAAAGGATTGATCCTGTTCAACTGTTTACCCCGGTTTTGTCCCGAACCGGATGTCGGCGGAAGTTTTGCCGGATGGCAACACGAAATGAATTTCTTGTATTGAACTGGCAATGTTTCCGGGAAAGAAAGGGGCCGATCAAAAAAGTGTACCATAGAGCAACGGGAATCGGAAGTATGCCACACCTTTCTGCAGACGGGGCCATAAAGATCATCAGGAAGAATCTGCACCATATACCGCACTGGCCTCAATTGCCGCGAAGGGACCCCGCCGAGGGGCTGATATTGCAGTATCTGACCCCGCTCATGGACGCGGGGTTGGTCTCATTGAAGCCCGGGCTGACCCGGACTCCTTTTTTCGAGGAAGACAACCACCGCTGGGATGAGCGTGTCCTGCGCTATTACGAGATGCTGGTCGGGATCGGGGAAGAACAATTGCTCGGCGAAGAAAGTCCCTTTGCTTTTGCAAGGGGGGCGGCGGAAGGTTTCTTTCGTTTTCTGAACGAGGACTGGGATCTGCCCCGGACGGGAATGGTCAAGGGGCAGTTGAGCAGTCCGGTCACGGTGGGTTTGCAGGTTACGGATCAGGGAGGCAGCCCGGCTTTTTACAATGATCAGCTGCGGGAGCTGCTGGTCAAAACCCTGACTTTTCATGCTCGCTGGCAAGTCAAGCAGCTGAGCCGTTTCAGCCGGCCGGTGCTTCTGTTTATCGATGATCCGGGGGTTTACGGTTACGGCACTTCCGGTTATGTTGCCCTGGGAAGGGAAGATATACAGGGCAGCTTGAGAGAGGTTATCAATGGTATCAAGGGGGACGGGGGGGTGGCAGGCATCCACTGCTGCGCCGGGGCAGATTGGTCCTTGATGCTGGAATTGCCTTTTGATCTGATCAGCTTTGATGCCTACGATTATTTTCCATCACTTCTCGTCTATGCGGGGGAACTATCCGCATACCTGGATCGTGGAGGCGGGCTGGCCTGGGGAATCGTTCCGACTTCTGAAAAGATTGATGGCGAGGATGCCGATTCCCTGTACACGAATCTGCAAAATAAAATTGAAATACTTGTTTCCCATGGGGTGGATAGGGAAAAACTGCAAAAACAATTGTTGCTGACCCCTTCCTGCGGTGCGGGCACCCTTTCGGAAGAACAGGCGGAAAGGGTCTACCGGGTGTTGGCCCAGCTGGAAAAAATGGTGATGGATGATCCATCATCTTTGGGGAATTCATAATAACTGGGGTGATGGTAAACATGGGGAATGAAAGTTTGGATTTGCAGGAGATGCTCGGGGCATTGTCCGAGGCTTCAGGTGTTTCGGGTGCTGAAAATGAAGCTGCCTCCGTGATGGAAAGATACATACGGCCCCATGTTGACCGTCTCGAAAAAGATGCCTTCGGCAACATCATCGCCTTCAAGAGGGGGGCGGCAGATTCCCGGCGGCGCCATGCGGTGTTCATTGCTGCCCATATAGATGAAATCGGCCTGATGGTGACCGGAGTTGATAAATGCGGGTTCATCCGATTTACCACTGTCGGTGGATTTGATCCGCGCACTCTCTGGGGGCAGTCCGTGACGGTGCACGGAAAGGAACCTTTGCGCGGTGTGATCGGAACCTTGCCTCCGCATGTGATCAAACCCGGTGATGCGAGGAAGGCGGTCAAAGTGGAGAAGATGTTCATCGATGTGGGGCTTCCTGCCGGAATAACTGCAGACCTCGTTTCTACCGGAGATATAATCACGATTTACAGACGTTTTACACCCATGAAGGATTCGCACTACATGTCCGGAAAGGCGCTTGATAACCGGGCCGGTGTAGCGACAATCATTCATTCCGCTTCCATTCTGGGGAAGTTGAAACATGGCGCGGATGTGTATTTTGTAGGCACAGCCCAGGAAGAAGTTGGTACCCGCGGAGCAGTTACTTCCGCTTACTCTGTAAATCCGGATATCGGGGTGGCAGTCGATGTCTGCCATGGGGATATGCCCGGTGTCAGTGACGAGGATACTTTCGAACTGGGAAAGGGCCCGGCCATCGCTGTGGGGCCCAACGTTCATCCCCTGTTGGCGGAAGAAATACAGAAGGTGGCTGAAGAACAGGGTATTGCGGTCAATCTGGATCCTACCCCGGGCCCCACGCCTACCGATGCACGTTCAATACAGCTCGCACGGGAGGGTGTACCTTCTGCACTGATTTCTGTTCCTTTGAGATACATGCACACCTCGGTTGAGCTTGTTCATGCCCGGGATATCGTTCAGGCGGGGCGCCTGATAGCCTATCTGATGCTGAAGATAGACGATGATTTTGTGAACGCGATCAAAAATTATGATTGAGGCCCATTTATGTTACACGGGTAATTTCGCCGATGGCAGGGCATCCCGGATTGCAGCCATGTTGTTTTGCGCATGCGGGTTTGAAACTTGCCAGCGGTATTTTCGGAGGTAAATGATCATGTATCTGGAAAAACTCTCCAATATACCCGGTGTTTCCGGGGACGAGGGGGAGGTAAGGCGCTTCATCCGCGAAGCCCTTCCCCGCAGGGGGATCACCTTGCAGACTGATGCGATGGGCAACCTTCTGGTCCGGAAGGGATCCCGCCGCCGGCTTACGCGTGCGCCCCGGATCATGCTCTCCGCACACATGGATGAGGTCGGCCTCATGGTCAGCTCGATAGAAAAAACGGGTCATCTTCGCTTCAAGAAGGTTGGTGGCATCGATGATCGTGTCCTGGTTTCCAAGCCCGTGATCGTCGGGCGGGACAAATTGCCGGGGGTGATCGGAGCCAAGGCCATTCATCTTCAGAAGCCGGAAGAACGCAAAAAAACACTGGAAGTGGAACAATTGTTTATCGATATCGGCGCCGTTAACAGGGAAGAGGCTGAAAAAGCAGTTAAAATTGGCGATTATGTTTCTTTTGATACATCTTGCGTGCGCCTGGGAGAAGATTGTTACATGGGCAAAGCGTTTGATGATCGGGCTGGTTGTTCGATCCTTCTGGAACTTCTCAGGTGCAAGGATACGCCTCCTTTCATGGCGGCATTCACTGTTCAGGAGGAAGTGGGATTGAGGGGGGCGGCGGTGGCTTCCTATACCCTTGAACCGGACCTGGCCCTGGTGCTGGAAAGTACTGCCGCTGTGGATCTGCCCGAAATCAAGGAACACAGGCATCTGACTTCGCTGGGCGGGGGTACGGCGATAAGTTTCATGGATGGGTCGGTGATCGTTGAGCGTGGGTTGCTGGAGGGGATGATCAAACTGGCGGAAGAAAAGAAAATACCCTATCAGCTGCGCCGTTTTACCGGCGGCGGAACCGATGCCGGTTCCATCTCAACCGGCCGTGGGGGGGTAAAAACCGCGGTTATATCGGTTCCCTGCCGCTACATTCATGCGCCTTCTTCCATTTTGAACGGGGGCGATTATCGCTCTACCGCGGACCTGGCTCGTGCATTTCTGGATTCTGCCGCCGCTTGGTACAATACCTAGGGGAAAGGATGTTTGCCAGACTATGGATAAATTGATCGCAAAACTTACGGAAATCTTCGGTCCTTCGGGGATGGAGTCTCACGTTCGCAAAGCCATCGTGGAAGAGATCAAAGATCTTCCCGTGGAGATCGCCGTCGATCCGCTGGGCAACCTGGCTGTTACCAGGAAAGGGCGTGGGGGACGCCTGATGCTGGCTGCACACATGGATGAGATCGGCATTATCGTTACCCACATAGATGCGAAGGGGTTTCTTAGAATCGCCGGCGTGGGCGGTATAAAGCCTGCCCAACTTGTTGGTCAACGTTTCATGTTTGAACGGGGTGTGAAGGGGACCGTCCACCATGAAAAGATCAAGAAATTGAATGAACTCGATTGGCCCAAACTCTACCTTGATATAGGTGCAACAAATGATGAAGAAGCGAGGGCCAGGGTATCCGTTGGAGATATGGCTGTATTCGATCATCGTTTTGTTGACCTGGGGGGGCGTTACATGGCCAAAGCGATGGATGATCGGGTTGGCTGTGCAATAATGATCGAGGTTCTGCGGCGCCTGCCGGCAAAGGTCCCCCGGGAACTGGTCTTTGTTTTTACCACCCAGGAGGAAGTTGGATTGCGGGGGGCAAGAAGTTCATCGTTCAGTGTCGACCCGAGCTATGGCATTGCTGTGGATGTCACCATGGTCGGGGATACACCGGAAGCTCCTTTGATGGATGTAGCTCTCGGAAAGGGACCGGCTGTGAAGGTCAAGGATTCTTCACTGATAAGCCATCCCCTCGTCCGCCGCTTGATGGTCGAAACTGCGGAAAAAAACGGGATACCCTACCAGCTTGAGGTTCTGGAAAAGGGAGGTACCGATGCGGGGGCAATACACCTGAGCCGTGAGGGAGTGCCGGCAGGGGTTGTCTCCATTCCTTGCCGTTACGTGCATACTGCTTCGGAGATGGTGGATCGGCATGATGTTGAAAACGCTGTGATTCTCCTTGAAAAGCTATGCCTATCCCCCGATTGGCCCGGATAAAAAATGGCTATTATTTTGTCACGTTTTGGCGATTACAGTCTGTTCAAATTGTTGGAGAAGACACAAAATTAAAAATATCTTGACGATAAATCTTATTTGGGTTAATATATTTTGGGTGGCAGCTTTCGGGCGCTACACCGTGTAAAAATGATACGGAATCTCTGCTTGGAGCCAAACTGGGACCGGGACGGAGGTGCTTCATCGTCGTTTGCCTGTGAGTACCTTATCGCGTTGCGGTAAGGTATTTTCAATTTATCCGAGCCAAGGAGGAGGTAGTGGCAGGAATGGAAGACATGAACATTGGTATTGTCGGGGCCGGCAACGTGGGAGTGGCGCTGGCCATGGCTCTGAAAGAAAAGGGCTTCAAACTGAACGGGATCTGTTGTCGTACCGAGGATTCTGCCCGTCGTGCTTCGGAGAAATTGGGCGTGGATCATTCCATGGATCCGGAGGAGGTCTCCAGGCGAGCGGATATAGTCTTTATCACCACCCCCGATCGGGTTATCGGGGAAATCTGCAGGGAAATTGCCCGGAACGGTGGTTTCCGGGATGGACAAGTAGTCTTGCATACGAGTGGGGCTCACGATTCCACGCTCCTTGAACCGGCGAAAAAAGCAGGAGCCGATATCCTTTCCATGCATCCCTTGCAGACATTCCCCAGCTCGGAGACGGGTTTTCAAAATTTGCCCGGATCATATTTTACCCTGGAAGGTGATGAACGGGCTCTTGAAGTGGGAGAAGAATTGGTTGCCGCGTTCGAGGGGGTGGCACTGACGATTCCCACGGAAATGAAGCCTCTTTATCATGCTTCCGCCTGTGTAGTCTGCAATTATTTCGTGGCCCTGATCGATCTGGGGCTGAAGATGATGGAAATTGCAGGGGTAGATCGCCAGAAAGCTTTACCTGCCATGATGCCCTTGATTGAAGGGACACTTGCCAACATGAAGAAGGTGGGCGTTCCCCGGGCACTTACCGGGCCTATCGATCGCGGCGATGCCTCGACGATCGGCCGCCATATAGAAAAGATGAAGGAGGTTATGCCCCAGGTCATGGAAATATACCGCCTGCTTGGCCGTTTCACGGCCGAAGTAGCCGAGGACAAAGGCACGCTGTCAGGGGAAGGCAAGAAAAACATAATCGGGGCTTTATCATAGATTCAAGAAATAATGCTATTACAAGGAGGTTTTCCGCAATGCCCGAAGGCAAGATTACCATCATCGATCTGAAAGAGAAGAAGAAGGCCAAAGAGAAAATTACCATGCTCACCGCTTACGATTACCCCACTTCCGAGCTGGTTGACGAAGCCGGGGTGGACACCATCCTGGTGGGAGATTCCCTGGGTATGGTGGTGCTAGGATACAAGGATACGCTGGCAGTAACTTTGGATGAAATGATCCATCATGCCCGTGCAGTGGTCCGCGGAGCAAAGAGGGCCATGGTAATCATCGATATGCCTTTCATGACTTACCAGATCGGCAGGGAGCAGGCGATGTCCAATGCTGCCAGAGCCATACAGGAAAGTGGTGCTGACGCGGTCAAGTTGGAAGGCGGGGAGGAAATTATTGAAGCGGTAAAAGGGATTACCGGTGCCGGGATACCCGTTATCGGGCATCTGGGTCTGACGCCCCAATCGGTCGGTCAGATGGGCGGGTTCAAGGTACAGGGCAAGGATATGCAGACTGCTTTGAAGATGGTCAACGATGCCAGGATGCTCGAGGAAGCCGGTGCTTTTGGTATCGTGCTTGAATGTGTTCCCTGGCTGTTGGCGCGCCTGATCACGGAGCAGCTTTCTATACCCACGATTGGCATCGGGGCAGGGGAACATTGTGACGGTCAAGTCCTGGTCTATCACGACGTTATGGGGCTGTACACGGGGAAAAGGCCGAAATTTGTCAAGCAATACGCCCGGGCACGCGAGGAAATGGAAAAGGGAGTCAAGAGCTATATTGAAGAGGTAAAGAATGGTACCTTCCCGGCGGATGAACACCGTTTTGGCATGTCCGAAGAAGTGTTCGAGAAGCTGGCCAGAACTCTGGACCGGCTGAAGTGATCCGGCAGGGACATTTGAGGAAATGATATGCAGGTGATCAGAGATTTCAAAACTTTGAAAAGTGAAATAGCCGGGGCCAGGCGCGACGGCAAGAGTGTGGGCTTCGTGCCGACCATGGGCTTCTTGCATGAAGGCCATCTCTCACTGCTGAGGGAGGCGGTCCGGCAGACCGAATATGTGGTACTGAGCATCTTTGTCAATCCTTTACAGTTCGGGGTGGGTGAAGATTACGAAGAATACCCGCGTGACCTGGAGCAGGATCGAAAGAAGGCGGAGGAGGCCGGGTGCGACCTTATCTTTTACCCGGAGGTAAAATCCATGTACCCCCGGGGGTATCTTACCTATGTGAATACGGAAGGCATTTCAGAGCCGCTCTGCGGCGGTTCCAGGCCCGGCCATTTTCGAGGGGTTACCACGGTTGTTACCAAGTTGTTCAACCTCGTTACTCCGGACAAAGCTTTTTTCGGGCAGAAAGATGCACAGCAGGCGTTGATCATACGCAAGATGGTGGCCGATCTGAACATGAATCTGGAGATAGTGGTCTGTCCCACGATCAGGGAAGATGATGGCCTGGCCATGAGTTCTCGCAATGCTTACCTCGAGCCTGGCGAAAGAAAAGCGGCTGCCATCCTTTACCGTACCTTGAAAAAGGCACGCGATATGGTGTTGTCGGGGGAGAAGGATGCACGGGTGGTGCGGGATTTCATGGTCGATTCCATCGGTAAAGAACCCCGGGCGAATATTCAATATATCGAGGTTGTTGACAGCGAAACCCTTCAACCGCTGGAAGAAATAGAGACGTCTGCCTTGTTGGCCCTGGCTGTGAAGTTCGGGGAGACAAGATTGATCGATAATATCTTGGTGGAGGTGTAACCTTGTTGAGGTTCATGTGCAAATCCAAAATTCATATGGCCACGGTGACGGAGGCCAATCTAAACTACATGGGAAGCATAACTATTGACTCTGCTCTCATGGAGGCGGCTGATCTTCTGGCCTATGAAAAGGTCCATGTATTGAACTGCAGCAACGGTGCCCGGTTGGAGACTTATGTTATTGCTGGCCCCCGCGGGGACGGGGACATCTGCCTGAATGGCGCCGCAGCCCGCCTGGTTGATCCCGGCGACAAGGTCATCATCATAGGTTACGGGGTTTTCAGCGAGAAGGAACTGGAAGGGTTCAAACCACGGGTGATATTTGTCAACGAGAAGAATCGCATCCAGGGTGTTCGGGAAGAGAGGCCTTTCACAGAGACAGCGTTTTAGAGTTCCCCTTTTCGATGCCCGGGGGACATACGTTCATCGGTGGTTCGGGCCGGCCGATGTTGTGAAAGATCTTCACGATTTACTCTTTATTTTTATGTGCCGCCGCGGGGAGAAGGTGGTGCGGCTTCCCCCGACCATTGATGATAGAAGATAGATATGCAAAAATAGAGGTACAGATGAAAAGTTGCCTGTCCTCTATTTTTATTTTATGATATGTATATATTGCCAATTGTCATAACATGGGAAAATGGATGGGAAGCGCATAATGGTCAAATTGCCTTATCTTCACGCCCTGAACATGATCCCCTGTCTGGGGCCGAAGAGCATTGAAGCATTGAGGGAGTATTTTCCCGACCCGGAAGAAGCCTGGCGTGCGCCGCCAGGAGCATTGAGGAATATTCCCGGTTGGGGCAAGTTGGCGGCAAAATTTGTAGCCGATCGTGCTGAAATCAGCGTTGAAGAGGAATGGAAGAAGATCGAGAACAGTGGTATCGTTGTACTGTCCATGGATGATCCCCGCTATCCGCTGCTGCTCAAGGAGATTCATTCGCCGCCACCTGTTATCTATGTGGACGGCGAGCTCGGGGAAGGGGAAGCGAGGGTGGCCATGGTCGGTAGCCGCAAATCAACCCTTTATGGACGGGAGGTCGCCCTGAAATTGTCCGGCGAATTGGCCGCCATGGGAATAGCTGTCGTCAGCGGTATGGCCATGGGTATCGATACATGGTCGCACCGAGGTGCGCTCGATGTGGGGGGAAGGACAATCGCGGTGCTAGGTTCGGGGGTGGATGTATGCTACCCCGCTCGCAATCGCCGCTTGAAGGCTGATATCAGCCGCCGGGGGGCCGTGATCAGCGAATTCCCTCCAGGCACGACTCCTTTACCCCGGAATTTTCCCCAGAGAAACCGGATCATCAGCGGCATCTCCCTGGGTGTGGTCGTGGTGGAGGCGATGGAAAGAAGCGGCGCATTGATAACGGCTGATTTTGCACTGGAGCAGGGGCGGGAAGTTTTTGCCGTACCCGGTAATATAAACAGCCCCTACAGCCGGGGGTGCAATCGCCTGATAAAACAGGGGGCCAAACTGGTTGAATCGGTCGATGATATTCTTGAGGAGCTGGATCATCTTGTCCAGAAAAAAGAAACGACGGGTGGAGTGAGGCAGATGACACTGGACGATGCGGAGGAGGAAAAAATGTTGACACTGATCCCCTTTCAGCCCATCCATTTCGATGAGATTGTCCGCCTCAGCGGGCTCCCTTCGTCCAGATTGAACGGTATATTGTTGAACCTGGAGTTGAAGGGTTTTTTGAATCAGCTACCGGGAAAATATTTTGTACGGATGCATTGACAGTGCTGGTTCGGGAAATTATTTATTAATAACAAAAGTAGCTTGTAAAATAAATAATTAACAGGAGGTTGCTATATTTGGCTAAAAAGACTCTTTTGATTGTTGAATCTTCAACCAAGGCCAATACAATAAAGAGATTCCTGGGCAGCGGTTACCAGGTTCTTGCTTCCAATGGCCATCTGATCGATCTTCCCAAGAGCAAATTGGGTATCGATATTGAAAAGGATTTCAAACCAACTTATATCACTATCCGCGGACGCGGTGAAATACTGAACAAACTGAAATCTGCGGGGAAGAAGGTGGACAGGGTGTTGCTTGCTGCTGACCCGGATCGTGAAGGCGAGGCTATCTGCTGGCATCTCAGTCGGGCGCTTGGTCTTGATGATCGTGATCTGATCAGAATAGAATTCAACGAGATCACGGGGGCAGCGATAAAAAAGGCTCTCAAGGAACCCAAGCTTATCGATGAAAATCGTGTGGAAGCCCAGCAGGCCAGAAGGATACTTGATCGCCTCGTTGGCTACCAGATCAGCCCACTTCTCTGGCAAAAGGTAAGGAAGGGCTTGAGTGCGGGAAGGGTGCAATCGGTCGCCGTTGCGCTGATTTGTGATCGCGAGAAGGAGATAGAAGCTTTTGTAGCGGATGAATACTGGTCTGTCGAAGCGGTCCTGACCGGCCAGAGCAGGCAACCTTTCAGTGCCCAGCTTCTCAAAGCTAAAGGCAAAAAAATCAAGATCGGCAACAGGGAAACGGCTGACAGGATCGTGAAGGAACTGGAGGGCAGTTCTTTTGTCGTGGAGAAAGTAACGGCCAAAAAGGTGAACAGGCGGCCGGCGCCTCCATTCATAACGAGCAGTTTGCAGCAGGTGGCGGCGCAGAAGCTGGGGTTCAATACCAGGAAAACCATGCAACTGGCGCAGCAGCTTTACGAGGGGATCAAGTTGGGTGATGGCAGGGCTACCGGATTGGTAACCTATATACGTACCGACTCGACCAGGATTTCCAACGAGGCATGCAAACGGGTGCGTGAATACATCGGGGAAAAACTTGGTCCACAGTATCTTCCACCGACTCCACACGCTTTCAAATCCCCCAGAAGGGCCCAGGAGGCTCACGAAGCGATACGGCCATCGGATGTATACCGGGAACCTGAACAGGTAAAAGCATTCCTGAACAGGGACCAGTGGAGACTCTACAAGCTTATATGGTCGCGATTTGTGGCCAGTCAGGTGGCTGCGGCGGTAGTGGACACGCTCAAGGTGGATATCATCGGGGGAGATTATTCCCTTCGCGCCACCGGAATCCGTGTGGTGTTCGATGGGCATTTGAGTGTTTACCGTAAAGATGAGAAGGATTCAAAAGCAGACAATTGGCTTCCGCCCCTTGCAGAAGGAGAAGAGCTGAAATTGAAATCCCTTTTACCGGAGCAGCATTTTACCGCGCCCCCGCCGAGGTACAACGAGGCGTCATTGGTAAGAACACTGGAAGTCAAAGGAATAGGGCGCCCCAGTACCTATTCGCCAATCATCGAGACAATCCGCAGCCGTGGTTATGTAAGTCTGGAAAAAAAGGTTTTCAAGCCCACGGAACTGGGTACGATCATCGTGGACCTGTTGAAGGAATTTTTTCCGGAGATCATAGATGTTGAATTTACCGCCAGGCTGGAGGATAAGCTGGATGATATCGAGGAAGGGAAGTTGAACAGCATCCAGGTTCTGGAGGAATTTTACGGGCCGTTTTCCAATCGTCTGAAGGTGGCCGGGGAGCAGATGCAGAAGGTGGAGATGGAACCCGAATATAGCGGCCAGCAATGCCCCCAGTGTGAAAAACCCCTTGTTTACCGTACCGGGCGTTTTGGACGTTTTCTGGCCTGTTCCGGCTTTCCGGAATGTCGTTATACGCGGAATATAAAGACGGAACTGGGGGTCAAATGCCCGGCATGCGGCGGGGAAATGCTGGAGAAACGGACACGCAAGGGGCGCATTTTCTACGGCTGCAGCAATTATCCAAAGTGTACATTTTCCCTCTGGAAAAAACCGTTGCCGGAAAAGTGCCCCGACTGCGGTTATTTCATGATCGAAAAGGATCGTAACCGGAAGATCATCGCTTGCGGGAACCCTGAATGTCCGGAGAAGGCCGCGAGGGAAAATAAATTATAGATATTGGAAACATCTTCCCCCTAGGCTATGGCCGTGAGGCGCTCGGGTAATGAAAACAACCCGGCAGGATGTCGAGATCCGGTGGCCGGTATTTTCCGCGATATTGCCGCTGCCCATCAACAATTTTTCAACAGTGAATGTTATGAATGTTTATTAATATTTACCTAGGTATGCTTGCATGTCTTTTCAAAATATGCTAATATATTTGCGGCGAGGGAAGGATATGTACAACGATCTGGAAGAATATCTGAGTTATCTGGGTAATGAAAAAAACTACTCGCCACTTACAATCAGAAGTTACCGGACTGACTTGAAGCAGTTTCTGAACTTTGTCGAAAAAGAGTGTGGCCAGGACGAGGCTAACCAGAAATGGGTGTTGCGGAAGTTTTTGGCAAGTTTGATGGATCGTGATTATGAAAGGAAGACCATCGCCCGGAAGCTGTCAGCAGTTCGCTCTTTCTTCAAATACCTCCTCAAGGAGGGAATCGTTGAGGAGGGATACTGGGCTACTGTGATGACACCCAGATTGCCTCGCAATCTGCCCAATTTTCTGTACTACCATGAAGTGGATGTGCTACTGTCACTTCCGGATCGAGATACCGTGCTGGGATGCAGGGATCGGGCTATACTGGAGCTTATTTACGGCACCGGTATGAGAGTTGGCGAACTGGTGAATACTACGGTGGATTCCATATCCGTGGATCAACGGTTGATCAGGGTGGTCGGTAAAGGATCAAGGGAACGGATCCTGCCGGTGGGCAGAAAAGCAATCGATGCTTGCATGACGTATATGACTCACGCGCGGGAAGAGCTTCTTGGCAGAAATGATGAATACAGATCCGGCGCGGGGAGAAAAGAAAGAACACTGTTTTTGAACCGTTTTGGAAAACCTTTGTCTGACAGGGGGGTCCGTTATATATTTGATAAATATATCGGACAAGCCAGCAGCAAGGAGGGCATCAGCCCCCACACGTTGCGTCACTCTTTTGCCACCCATCTGCTGGAACGGGGGGCGGATCTGAGGGCGGTGCAGGAGTTGCTCGGCCATGTCAACGTTTCCACCACCCAGATATACACGCATGTTACCAGGGAGAGGTTGAAAGAGGTTTACGGCATGGCTCACCCACGTGCTTGAAACAGTGATTGAGAGGAAAGGATCGGCATTGTTCAAAGCGACGACGATCATAGCAGTAAAAAAAGGGAATCATGTTGCCATTGGAGGCGATGGCCAGGTTACCTTTGGCAATAGCACTATCATCAAGAAAAATGCTCACAAGGTGAGGAGGCTTTACGAGGGAAAGATACTGGCTGGTTTTGCAGGGACGGTGGCCGACGCATTTGCTCTTTTTGATAAATTTGAAAGCAAGCTTGAAAAATACAACGGGAATATCAAGAGGGCGGCTGTTGAACTGGCCAAGGAATGGCGTACGGACAAGATCTTGCGAAAACTGGAAGCACTTCTGGTTGCCGCCAGTTGTGAAGACCTGGTGATCATATCAGGTACCGGGGAGGTAATCGAACCGGACGACAATATAGCTGCCGTGGGCTCGGGGGCTTCCTATGCAACGGCAGCGGCACGGGCATTGGTCAAACATACTGACCTGGTTCCGGCCGATATTGTACGGGAATCCCTTCAGATAGCAGCTGAAATTTGTGTGTTCACCAATGATAGAATTGCCGTGGAGGAGCTACCCTGAGGGGTATCGTTTCAAGTATTATTGCGTGGAGGTGTGTTAACGCTTGTTCAAAAATGAACTTACACCCAGGGAAATAGTAAGGGAACTGGATAAATATATAATTGGCCAGGCGGAAGCAAAAAGGTGTGTTGCCGTGGCTCTCCGCAATCGCTATCGACGTCAGAAGCTGCCTTCAAACTTGCAGGATGAGGTGACACCCAAGAATATCATCATGATCGGGCCCACCGGTGTTGGCAAGACCGAGATTGCGCGCAGGCTTTCCAGATTGGTGAATGCTCCTTTTGTCAAGGTGGAGGCTACCAAGTTCACCGAGGTAGGGTATGTGGGGCGTGATGTGGAATCGATGATTCGTGATCTGGTGGAAACATCTATTCGTATCGTGCAACAGGAAAAAACGAAACAGGTGGAGGACAAAGCAGCAGCCAGCGCGGAAGAGAGATTGCTTGAAATTCTGGTTCCACTTCCGAAGAGAAAGGCAAAATCTGCAAATCCTCTTTCTTTTTTGTTTTCCGGTTCAGCCACTTCTGAAACAGAGACCGAGGATGTAAACTTTCAAACCAGACTTCGGGCTGCAAGGGAAGAACAGTTGATCTACAAGGAGAAACTGAAAAGGGGGGAGTTGGAGGAAGATATTGTCGAGATCGAGGTTGATGATCAGCGCCCGCAGATGATCGAGGTATTTTCGGGCTACGGCATGGATGAAATGGGAATCAACCTGCAGGATATATTTGGCGGGATATTGCCGACCAGGAAAAAGAAGAGAAAGGTATCGGTAAGTGAAGCCCGGCAAATTATCCAGGCCGAGGAAGCGCAAAAAATGATCGATATGGATGCGGTGATCAGCGAAGCGATTGAGAAAGCAGAACAGGTGGGAATAATCTTTTTTGATGAAATCGACAAAATTGCCAGCAAAGAATACGGGGGAACAGGTCCGGATGTTTCCCGGGAGGGGGTGCAGAGGGATATATTGCCCATCGTGGAGGGGTCCACGGTGGTGACCAAGTACGGCCCGGTAAAAACCGACCATATTCTGTTCATTGCTGCCGGCGCTTTCAATGTGGCCAAGCCATCAGATCTTATCCCTGAACTGCAAGGGAGGTTTCCGATCCGGGTGGAACTCAAGAGCCTTACTTCCGAGGATTTTGTACGCATTCTTACCGAACCGCAAAATGCACTTATCAAGCAATACACGGCCCTTCTGGAAACCGAGGGTATATCTTTGAAAATTGCGGATGAGGCTATAGAAGAAATATCGGAAATTGCCAACCAGGTAAATAGCGACACGGAAGATATCGGTGCCAGACGTTTGCACACCATCATGGAGAAGCTTCTTGACGAGATCTCATTTGAAGCTCCGGAACGCAAAGGAGCGGAAATCTTGATAGATAGGGATTACGTCATGAATAAATTAAAAAATATTGTAAAAGATAGAGATTTAAGCAAATATATTCTATAAATAAAAAAGAAGAAAGAAGGGATCTATCATGTTTACTTCTCCATTGCTAGAAAAGACCAGGGGGATCAACAAGATTTTGCAGAAAACAGCTGGTCAGCATGTTGATTTTACCGAGGTGGCCGATGCTTTGAAAAAAGTAATTGATTGCAATGTCTACATTGCAGACCACAATGGATTGATACTGGGGTATTCTCTGGTAGGGGATTTTGAATGTGATATCATGATGGATCAGGTGATCGAGAATGGGTTGTTTCCTGAAAGTTACAATGAATTCTTGCTGAAGAGCGAGGAATCAAGGGTCAACCTGAGGCAGAAATCGGATGATTGCGTCTTTGCCGACGAGGAAGTTTGCCACTATGAAGACAAGATCACGACGATCATACCGATCATCGGTGGCGGAAGACGCCTGGGAACGCTGATACTGGCGCGTTTCAGCGAGATGTTTGCTGCTGATGATCTGATTCTGGCCGAAACGGGAGCAACCGTGGTGGGGATGCAGATTCTTCGTTCCAAAGCGGAGAAGATCGAGGAAGAAGCACGCAACAAAGCCGTGGTTCAGCTGGCAGTTGCTACCCTGTCTTACTCGGAACTGGAGGCAGTGGAGCATATTTTTGAGGAACTTGGAGGCGAGGAAGGCCTTCTGGTAGCGAGCAAGATAGCCGATCAACTCGGGATCACACGTTCGGTGATCGTGAATGCGCTTCGCAAGTTTGAAAGCGCCGGTGTAATCGAATCACGCTCACTTGGTATGAAAGGCACATACATCAAGGTGCTCAATCCTTTTCTGCTGGATCATCTCCTGGGGAAAGATGGGAAAGCTATATAGATCGATGCTGTTAAAAGAAATAATTCGTAGTCAGGACCATTAAAAGAGTAATTCATCAATTACTCTTTTTTTTTAAAGATTTCTGTTTTTCGGTCGGTCCTGTCAATAATATGCGTCGGGTTCATGACGTTATCAATTCCTTCATTGATGCTCCTTTCAACCGGATCGAATGAGTGGAGAATCATGTTGATATTGGGGCGTTCCCGGGCAGGGGAATGATCGTCGGCAACAGGCTCCGGCGATGGTAACATATTCTTGCTATTTGAAATAAACTGTGCTATACTACCGATGTTGTTTTTATTACACACGCCTGCCAATTCAGGCCTCGGTGCCAATTTTGCATGCAAAAATGGTAGGGCCGGAAAATGAGGGGGCGGAGGTAAAAACCAATTTGAAGGGAGATCAATTATCCATGGCCGTAGTAACCATGAAACAGCTTCTGGAATCGGGTGTTCACTTTGGACACCAGACCCGCAGATGGAACCCCAAAATGAAGAAGTATATCTTTACCGATCGGAACGGCATCTACATTATCGATCTGCAAAAAACAATCAGGATGTTGGATCAAACCTACCGTATAGTACGCGATATGGTTGCCGAAGGAGGAAAAATTCTCTTTGTCGGTACAAAGAAACAGGCTCAGGAATCCATCCGGGTTGAGGCTGAACGATGCGGTATGTTTTATGTAAATCAAAGATGGCTCGGCGGTATGCTGACAAACTACAAGACCATCAGTACGCGAATCAACCGGTTGAATGAACTGGAACAAATGGAAGAGGACGGTCATTTCGAACTTCTGACCAAGAAAGAAGTTATATTTCTGCAAAGGGAAAAAGAAAAGTTGTTGAAATACCTTGGTGGCATCAGGGACATGGATGGCTTACCCGATGCGGTATATATAGTTGATTCCAGGAAAGAAAGGATTGCCGTGGCGGAAGCCCGCCGCCTGGGGATTCCGATCATTGCTATCGTTGATACCAACTGTGATCCGGATGAGATAGACCATATAATTCCGGGGAATGATGATGCCATAAGAGCGATAAAATTGATTTCCTCCATCATCGCCAATGCTGTTCTGGAGGGGCGGCAGATATGGGAATCTCTTCATGAAGAAGTTGAAGAAGGTGATGATCCGGATGAAGAAAAACCGGTCTTCTTCGATGAACAGTTGGAAGATATGATGAGCAAGGAAGAGGGAGCGGCAGAAGAAGAATCGGTTCCGGAAGAAGTTGAATCGGGAGAGACGGCCGCCAGATCTGCAGATGCAGGGGATGCGACTCTGACGGAAGAGGGAGCCCCGGTAAAGCCCGGGGAAAACGAAGTTCCTGAAAAAGATGAGAACCTCCCGTTGGAAGAAAAATCGCAGGACGGGGCCGCGGCAGCAACGGTGAAGGACGATGCTCCCGAAGAGGTGCCGAAGGACGAAACGGTGGCCGGGGCGCTGCCGGAAGAAGATAAAGCAGAAAATCAAAAAACAGGGGACGACATGGCTGAAGAAGAGAAATGATTTTGCCATCGCGGGGGTGGTCCGAAAAACCGGGGCCACACTCGACCTGCCTGAAAAACATGTAATGGAAACAAAACTTTATATGGGGGTAAACATTGAAATGGGGATAGATGCTCAAGCTGTAAAGAAATTGCGAGAAAAAACAGGCGTGGGGATGATGGATTGTAAAAAAGCCCTGGTTGAAACCGGGGGCGATATAGAAAAAGCGATCACTCTCCTGCGAGAAAAAGGCCTGGACACTGCGGCAAAGAAGTCTTCCCGCCTGGCTTCGCAGGGGATTGTCAGTTCGTATATACATCTTGGTGAAAAAGTTGGTGTACTTCTGGAGGTTAACTGCGAGACCGATTTCGTGGCCAAGAATGAGGAATTCCGGAGCTTTGTAAACAACCTGTGTTTGCAGATCGCCGCCTCCGGGCCATCCTATCTGAAAAAAGAAGATGTTCCCCGGGAGACAATAGAGAAGGAAGAGGAAATACTCCGCCAGCAGGCCCTGAATGAAGGCAAACCGGAGAAGATTGTCGAGAAGATCGTTGCGGGACGCATCGGGAAATTTTACAAAGATAACTGTCTGCTGGAGCAGACCTATGTCAGGGATGAGGAGAAAACGGTAAACGACCTGCTGGTTGAAACGATTGCCAGGTTGGGTGAAAATATCGTGATACGCAGGTTTGCCCGCTTTGAAGTGGGCGAAGAATTGGAAGATGCCGATAGCGGTACAGAATAGATTTTTTTACACCCCATGCAAGGGTTATTTTTTTTGATAAACAGGTGATGGAACCGGGAAGGGGCAGCCGGGAGATGCCAAGATATGATCGGGTGATTTTGAAACTGAGCGGAGAGGCTCTGGCCGGAAAAAAGGGCTTCGGGATCGATCACCTTTTTCTTGAGGAAATTGCCGTACAGTTGAAAGAGGTTATCCAATGCAAGGTGGAACTGGCTATTGTCGTGGGCGGCGGTAATCTGTGGCGTGGTTCATACGCACATGAACAGGGGATGGATCGGGCTACTGCCGATTACATGGGAATGTTGGCCACGGTTATAAATGCCCTGGCATTGCAGGATGCGCTTGAACGTCATGAGGTCGTTACCCGCGTACAAACCGCGATCGAGATGAGAGAAGTTGCTGAACCCTACATACGGCGCAAGGCTTTGAGACATCTGGAAAAAGGGCGGGTGGTGATCTTTGCGGGGGGTACCGGCAACCCCTATTTTACCACTGATACCTGTGCTGCGCTCCGCGCCGCTGAAATAGGTGCGGAGGTTATCTTGCTGGCCAAGGGAAAGGTGGATGCGGTTTACGACGAGGATCCGCTCATCAATCCGGACGCATTGAAATTCACGGAGTTGAGTTACCTTGATGTTCTGAACAAGGGGCTGGGGGTCATGGATGCCACGGCCACTTCATTGTGCATGGACAACAAGATCAAGATAATTGTTTTTGGATTGAGTGAGTTTGGAAATATCAAAAAAGTTATCATGGGTGAAAAAATAGGTACTACTGTCAGCTAACTGTTCAGGAAGGAGGATAGTCCTTGTATGGATGAAATCTACGTAGAAATAGAGGAACGCATGAAAAAATCTGTGTCCAACATGAAACGAGAATTGTTGACCCTCCGTGCTGGACGAGCTTCCCCTGCCCTGGTCGAGGGCCTGGAGGTTGACTATTACGGTACGATGACTCCTTTGAATCAGCTGGCCGGGATAACAGTACCGGAACCGAGACTTATCGTTATCCAACCCTGGGACAAGGGGGCAATAAAGGAAGTGGAGAAGGCGATCCTCAAATCTGACCTGGGGCTTACGCCGAACAATGACGGAAATTTGATCCGTCTTGCGATCCCCCAGCTTACGGAGGAACGGCGTCTTGAACTGGTGAAATTTGTACGCAAGAAAGGCGAAGAGGGAAGAATCGCTATCCGCAACCTTCGCCGTGAGGCCAACGAGAAGCTCAAGGCTGCACAGAAGGATGGGCAGTTATCCGAGGATCAGTTCTATACTTCACAGGAGAAGACCCAGGAAATGACAGATGATTATATAAAAATGATAGACGGCCTTCTGGAGGAAAAAGAAAAAGAAATAATGGAGGTTTGAAATAACCTGAAAAATGAAAATGCCGCAAGTTATTGCTTTTCCCCTGGAGATGGCCAGGGAAGAACTTGCCCGGTCGGGGTTCAAGGTTAGAATAATCAAAACGTTGCCACCTGGCAAAAAAGATGATTCCGGTGTAAATTACAGGGTTGCAAGGCAGCGTCTTATCGATGACAAATTGGTAGAATTGGTGATAACAATGGACACTGGTAAAAGGGGGTGAAAAATGTGGCTTTTCGTATCATACCGGATGAGTGTACTGCTTGCGGACTGTGCGCCGATGTCTGCCCGTCAGATTCGATCCAAGAAGGCGATGATTTTTATGTTATAGATCCTGAAACCTGTGACGAATGCGGCGCATGTATGGATGAATGCCCCAATGAGGCGATTGTGGAGGAATAAGAGATTTATAGCGGGAGCCCCCTCTGGCCAGAGGGGGCTATTTTTCAATATCCGGGGATAATATTCTGAAGCCTCCAATGATGAAAGGGTAAATGCTTATGGGAAAGGATAGTACCAGAGAGCACGAAAAGAAACTCTTTGAAAAGATACGGTGGGATGAAATCCCTCAACATATCGCCATCATCATGGATGGTAACGGACGTTGGGCCCGGGAACGTGGGCTGCCCCGTGTGGAAGGGCATCGTAAGGGGGCAGATGTGTTACGGGATTTGCTGGAAGTGGTCTGCGAGTTCAAGATCAACTTTTTCACCGTTTATGCCTTCTCCACGGAAAACTGGAAGAGGCCGGACAGGGAAGTCGAATTTCTTATGGAACTTCCTCACCGCTTTCTGAACCGGGATATCGGCTTGCTCATGGAGAAAAATATCAAATTCAAGATCACGGGATGCCTGGAAGGCTTTCCTGACAGAGCACAGCGAGCCATTCATGAAACGCTGGACAGAACTGCGGCCAATACGGGGATGATCTTCAACATGGCCATAAATTACGGGGGGCGCTCGGAAATTGTCCGGGCGGCCAGAACGGTTGCTGCCAAAGTTCTGAAGGGCCAGATCAGGGAGGAAGAAATAGATGAAAGTTTGATAAGTGCAAATCTGTTTACCTTCGATCTGCCCGATCCGGATCTGATCATTCGTACCGGCGGAGAAATGCGCCTGAGCAATTTTCTCCTCTGGCAGGCAGCCTATGCGGAATTGTTTTTTCTCCCTGTCTACTGGCCTGATTTCAGACGGATTCATCTTCTGGAGGCTATTCATGATTTTCAAAAAAGGCACCGCCGATTCGGGGGACTGGAGTGTTGAAAGATGCTGAGCAAAAGAATTCTATCGGCTATCGTTGCGCTTCCAATAGTGTTTTATTTGATCTGGTTGGGCGGTTACTGGTATACCGCTTTGATCTGTATAGCTGCCGTGGTTGGCATTCATGAGTACATGAAAATGCTGGATCTGAAGTCTTTGATTCCTCAAATATACAGCTATATTTCAGTCGTTGCCATCGTCGTGTCCGTGCATTTCGGGTATGTGTTCATAACTCTGGCTGTTATTTGCGCCATTTTTGTTATTACGGCCTTGAACCTGCTCCTTGATTTCAAGGATACTGACGTGGCGGAAATGGCCTCCCTGTTCTGGGGGATCATGTACGTTGGCGGGCTGTTGGCTTTTCTGGTATCGATGCGAAGTATGTTTGCTTTGCATTTCACGGTCATGTTTTTTGCTGTCATCTGGGCAAATGATACGGCCGCCTATTTCGTGGGAAGGAAGTGGGGAAGGAACAAGCTTTCACCGCTTGTCAGCCCCAACAAAACCATCGAGGGGGCGATCGGCGGGTTGGTCGTCCCACTGGCACTGGTAGCGATTTTGCATCCACTCATCGGTCAACATTATCCTCTCACCCTGGGGTGGTCCATCATCTTCACCGTGTCAATAGTGGCCATGGCCCAGGTAGGGGATCTGGTCGAATCGGCCATGAAAAGAAAGTTGAAGGTCAAGGAATCGGGGGGTATAATTCCAGGGCACGGGGGTGTTCTGGATCGTTTTGACGGCATTATCTTTGCTGCACCTTTCGCTCATTATTTTCTGATGATTGCCCAAAGGTTCATCGCATTCCTGAAATAAAGGGGAAAATCTGGCTGCAGGTTCGTAACAAGGCGGCGACCGGTGTTACAAGGATGGGAGCAAAGGTGTATAATCGAAGTAGCCGTTTAAAATTAAGGAGGTAAAAAACTGCCGAATATAAGTATCCTGGGTTCAACCGGTTCCGTGGGCAGGCAGGCATTGGAAGTTATCGGTGCGCTGGGGCGTGATTACAAGGTTGTTGCTCTTTCTGCCAATACAAACTACAGGTTGTTGGCAGAACAGGCCCGTCGTTTCAACCCCGAGCTGGTGGTTCTTGCCGGCGGGGAAGATAACATTGATCTTTTGATCGGAGAAATCGGGGATCGCCGCATCAGGGTGGAAGCGGGGAGGGAAGCGCTCATCCATGCAGCTCTCGAACCCTCTGCAGATATCGCCCTTATCGCCGTGGTGGGATTCGGTGGGTTCGCGCCTACCGTTGCTGCCTTGAAAGCGGGGAAGCGCATCGCCCTGGCCAACAAAGAATCGCTCGTCGTCGGTGGGGAGCTACTTTCCCGCGAGGTGCCGGGCTTCCGGGAATTGATTGTTCCCGTGGACAGTGAACATTCCGCGATTTTTCAATGCCTGCGAGGAGAAAAAATGGCAAATGTCGCCCGCCTGATTCTTACGGCATCGGGCGGTCCTTTCCGGGAAATGGATCCTCTTCGACTGGAGAGGGTGAATCCGGAAGAGGCGTTGAAGCACCCCCGGTGGCGGATGGGGCCCAAGATTACCATAGATTCTGCTACCCTGATGAACAAAGGTTTTGAGGTGCTGGAAGCGCGATGGTTATTTGGTATCGACCTGGATCGGATCAAGGTGGTTGTCCACCCCCAGAGCATGGTTCATTCTTTGGTGGAGTTTGTAGACGGTTCGGTAAAAGCGCAGATTGCACCTCCGGATATGCGCATTCCCATTCAATATGCACTTACATATCCCGCGCGGAAAGAATCTTCTTTTCCCAGGGTCGATCTGGTAGAACAATCATGGAACTTTGAACCCCCTGACATGGAAAGATTCCCTGCTCTTGAGATTGCCTACATGGCCGGAAAATCTGGAGGAACGATGCCTGCGGTATTGAACGCTGCCAATGAAATTGCAGTGGATCAGTTTTTGAAGGGCAGAATAAAGTTCCCCGAAATAACGGGCATTGCCAGAAATATCATGGATGAGCACAAGATAATAAGAAGCCCGTCGGGGGAAGATATAGTCGAAGCCGACCGGTGGGCCCGGAAAATCGCGTTAAATATCTGTAAAGCAGGTGATCGGTGAGTTGCAGACTATCATTGCCTCGATCATTGTTTTTGGTCTGATCATATTTGTGCATGAGCTGGGCCACTATATAGCGGCCAGGATGAGCGGCATCAAGGTTCTTGAATTGGCGCTCGGTTTCGGGCCGCGGCTTGTGGGGTGGTCGCGGGGTGGAACGGATTATTCGTTGAGAATCATACCTTTCGGAGGCTTTTGCCGCATGTTGGGCGAGGATCCGGATGAAAGGGATGACCCCGGTAGCTTCGCGGAGAAACCGCTCATCAACCGTATATTCGTGGTAATTGCAGGGCCGATCATGAATTTACTTCTTGCCCTGTTGCTGCTCTTCAGCGTGTATTTCTTTTTTGTGGGGGTCCCTGCCACTGACTCCACGGCGATAGGAAGCGTGGTTCCTGGACATCCGGCTGCCGAGGCAGGGCTGCGGCCTGGTGATCAGTTGACAGCTATTGACGGGGAAAACGTCAGGGAGTGGGATGATGTGGTAGCTCTGATCGAGGGCAAGGAGGGGCAGAAGGTTGAACTTGATTTTCTCCGTAACGGGAAACAGGAGGCTGTTTCCGTTATTCCTGTTGCGGAGGAGACTCCGGAGGGGTCGAGGGGGGTAATCGGCATAACACCCCGCATGGAAAAGTTTGTCTTCACGGGGGCGGTTACAAGCACTTTTCAATATATATCATTTGTCCTGGTGGCAACCTACCGGACCATCACCGGCAAGGTTCCACTGGAAGTGGTAGGCCCGGTGGGCATAATTAGTTTTGTGGGTCAGGCTGCCAGCAGCGGCATTGTCAGCCTCATGTTGCTGACGGCACTGATAAGTTTCAGTTTGTGCATCATGAATCTACTGCCCATTCCGGCTCTCGATGGGGGACGCCTTCTCTTTCTTCTTGTAGAGGGTATCAGAAGGCGGCCTCTGGACCCGGAAAAAGAGGGTTTGATTCATATGATCGGGTTCGTGATACTTATTGCCCTCATCCTTCTGATAACCTACAATGACCTGATCAGGTTGAATTTATTTCGTTGAGAAAGCGTGATGTCGAGATGGAAGGTGAACGTAGGTCGGCCAGAACGGTGAATGTCGGCGGAGTGGTCATCGGTGGGGATGCACCCATTTCAGTTCAATCCATGACCAACACGCGCACCGATGATGTGTCTTCCACGCTGCGGCAGATCAGGGAGATTCACAATGCCGGCGGTGAACTGGTCCGGGTAGCGGTACCTGACAGGGGGGCAGTTTCGGCTTTGACCAGAATTACCGCCGATAGCCCCATACCCGTTGTTGCCGATGTCCATTATCGATATGAACTGGCATTGGATGCGCTGGAACAGAATATTGCCAAGTTGCGCATCAACCCGGGAAATATCGGGGGGATCGATCGACTGATGCAGATTGTTGCCCGTGCCCGGGAAAACAGTATTCCCCTGCGCATCGGTGTCAATGCCGCATCCCTGGAAAAAGGGATCCGGGAAAAATACGGGGGAGCCACGCCGGAAGCTCTGGTAGAATCAGCTTTGAATCATATTCGAGTTCTCGAGAGGATGGATTATTTCGATGTCGTTATTTCGCTGAAAGCATCCGATGTGCCAACGACGTACCGGGCTTACCGGTTCATGGCCGGGAAAGTGGATTACCCGTTTCATCTGGGCATCACCGAAGCTGGCCCGCCGCAGCGTGGAACGATCAAATCGGCTGTGGGTATAGGGGCTTTGTTGATGGAAGGGATCGGGGACACGGTAAGGGTTTCCCTGACTTCCGATCCGGTTGAGGAGATCAATGCGGCCCGGCTTATCCTGCAATTTGCGGGTCGACGTCGGTTCGGGGCAGAACTTGTTGCATGCCCGACTTGCGGGCGTTGCGAAATTGACGTAATAAAATTGGCCGCCGAGGTCGAAAATATTATTGAAAACGTGGAAAAACCGATCAAGGTGGCAGTGATGGGCTGTATTGTGAACGGTCCCGGGGAGGCCCGGGATGCAGATCTGGGCGTTAGCGGCAGTGCCCGGAAAGGTGTCATTTTCCGTCATGGCCAGATTATCCGCCGGGTTCCCGGTGAGCAGCTTATCGAGGCTTTCAGGGAAGAACTGCAGAAACTTTGCGCGGAAACTGGCATTGGAGGTGAAAAAAATCAACGTAACGGCCATAATTCCGGCTTTCAATGAAGAAAAAACAATTACAAATGTGATCCGGGCTTTGAAACAAAGTCCCGAGGTGGATCGCATCATTGTAGTCAGCGACGGTTCGACGGACAGGACCGTGGAGATAGCGTACCGTCAAGAAGTGGATGTTATCGACCTGCACGAAAATCGGGGGAAGGGCGGGGCGGTCAAAGCCGGCCTCGACATTGCCAATACGGAAGTAATTCTGCTTCTTGATGCCGATCTCATCGGGCTTCAACCCGAGCATATTGTACTTCTGCTTGAACCTGTTTTTTCCGGACGGGCGGATATGAGTATCGGGTTATTCGGGAAAGGGCGTGCGGCCACCGATCTGGCTCAGAAAGTGGCTCCTTTCCTTTCCGGTCAGAGAGCTCTCAAGAGAAAAATTTTCGAGGACATTTCTGGACTGGACATCAGCCGTTTTGGTATTGAAGTGGCTTTGCATCGTTATGCGGAGGAAACAAATCTTCGTGTTGAAGAAGTGACCCTCAAAGATCTCTCACATGTCATGAAGGAGGAGAAGATGGGCCTCCTGAAAGGAGGCGCAGCTCGCCTGAAAATGTACTGGGAGATCTTGCTCAGCGCCATGAAGATCAATGATAACAATCCACTGAATTGATTTAAAAAAATCTGGAGTCGCCGCATGTAGACAAAATTTTCATGAAAATCGGATTCAGGATGTTTTGATCCGATACTCCTTTTATTTTGCTCGAAATGAATCATTTGTTGGCGGATATAACAGAAAATTCGATCAATTGAAGGAGTTTGAATCAATGCGTTGAATTTATTAAAGACTGGCAAAACAAGTTACGTCATTCACAAAAAAAAGCCTATATTGATATATCGGGGTAAATTGATGTTGCATTTTGTTATCTGCGATGACAACAGAAAACACAACCATTTTCTGGAGAAATGGATGGAGAGGATTTTCGTCAAGAACGGGGTCGGGGCTGAAATTTCCGCGGTAATTGACAATGTTGATGATCTCCTTCTCTATGCGGGGCAACATTTTGACCGTGTCAATGCCTATATCCTTGACATAGATTTTGAAGGAAACAGATGCGGCCTGGAACTGGCCCGGAGAATCAGGGAGGTTGATCGTCAGTCCTACATTGTTTTCCTGACGGCGCATCAGGAATATCTGGCGTCAAGCTTGCAGATGAAAATATTTGATTATCTGGTCAAGCCTGTTTCTTTCAGAAGAATGAAGCGCTGCATCCTTTCTCTACACGAGGATTACCGTGAACTGAAATCATTTGCGGTCAAGGTTCCAATAAAGTCGGGCAGCAGTATTCATATGGTCAAGGTCAAAGATATAATCTATCTGGAAAAATGCGGACAGCAGGTAGAAGTTCATCTTGTCAACGGGATGATAAGGAGCTATGAATCATTGAAGTCCATGGTCAAAGCGTTGGAAGGCTACGGCTTTATCTCCTGCCATCGGTCATACCTGGTCAACGCTGAACATGTTCGGAAGATCTGCTTGAAGGAACGAAGCATACTGATGAGCAACGGAGAAAAATGCTATATTTCCAGAAGATGCCGGAAGGAGGTACTGAAGCATTTCCCGGATATTATTTAACTATCTTGTCTCGGCTTTTTCTTTCTGGGTCATATACAGGTTGTCCCGGGGGCTATACGGATCCGGTTCCTCGACGGTGAAAAATGCGGCAATTTTTGTCGTTGCCGGGTCGCTGTACCTGGGGTCTGCAATTTCGTTCATCGGCCCCAACAACAATGACATGACACTGTATCTTATCCTGTTCTGTACGGCCATGCTGTATCTGGTCCTGAGATTGAAAATTGGCCAGAGTTTTGTTGTCACGGGCATTTTTTTCATTTTGATGGGCCTGGGGGATTTTGTTTCTTTTCTCGTTTTTACCCGGTTGCTTCATTATGATATTGCTTATGTGCAATCCAGCATCATCCTTACGCTGGGTTGTCACCTGGCCGGGTATGCTTTTGTATTTCTATTTTTGTTTGTATTGAAAAGGAAATATTTTCAGTATGGTTTCAAGACTCTTCGCCAGCTCCCCCTGGATCTGAATACAGTTCTTTATATCGTTGCGGCCTTGACCATTATATTTGCAAATTTCATCTTCATCGTCAATGTCGGCGGCATGGCTTCAAGGGCCAACGTAATCTATGTTACCCTTCTGTTTTCATTCCTGATATTGACGCTGATCTTTGTGCTGGTCAGCAATCGACTGAAACAGGAACAAAGAAGGAGCCAGCAACTGGAGCTGTATATAAAAACCATTGACGAACTCTCCGAGGAATTGCGAAGGTTCAAGCATAATTATCTGAACATCCTGCACGGCCTCTCCGGATATGCAGAGCTGGAGGAGTGGGGGCAGCTGAGGGAATATATCGACGATCTGGTTGCAGGAAGCAGGAGGTTCAGGACACATGGTACCGGCATGTTACAGGGAATTGCAGACCCCGGTCTGTACGGGCTGCTTTCTGCCAAGATAGGCGTGGCGGAATCTACCGGTATCGAGGTGAATTTGAATATTGACGGCGAGATCGGGGAGACGATAATAAAGAGCCATGAGCTATACGAAGTACTGGGAATCTTCATGGATAATGCCATCGAAGCAGTGGAGGATCTGGAACAAAAGCAAATCGACATCGAATTGGAACGGGATGATGGGCATGTAAAAATCAACATTGTCAACAGCATTGATGATATCCCCATCCCTGTCGCCGGGCTCTACAGGAAGGGGTACTCCACCAAGGGGGACGGGCGGGGAAGCGGTCTCTGGTGGGCACAAAAAATACTTGGCCGTTACAAAGGGGTATTCCACAATACCATGTTTGAAGATGGTTATTTCACGCAGGGGATTGTTGTTCCTTTGAAAGATAAAGAACGTGGATAAAAAAGAAGGCAGGGATGACATGATATTTATATCCATCCCTGCAAAGGTTCAGTCAGTTTGCAAAATGCTATTTATTTTTTCAACAATGATTTGGGTACGGACGGCTGGTGCATGAACCAGAAAAAGCTGGCGCCCACTGATTTTTCAGCCACAAAGAGGGCTACCGTTCCGGCAAGCAACATCAATGCCGCCTTCAGGCCGATCTTATCGATCATCTTCATCAAATTCACCTCCCCGTTTCGATTTCGTCAGCGCATAAAATACAGGAGTAAGAGTCAAGGATTCCATGAAGACCGAAAGCGCCATTATCGAGGAGCAGATCGGCTGCAAGAAGGCGGCCATGACCAGAAAGGCAAGCAGGGTGAGAAGTGCGAAAGTTTTCAATTTGCGGCGGCGTTCAGGGCAGGAGATCGGATTTTCCTTTACATCGGCAGGAGCGTGGATGAAAGTGATGGCCAGGGCAGCGAAAAAAAGAAGATAGTTGAGGATGGCCGGGAAAGGATAGTGGATGGCCACATAGACGATGGGAAAATAGATCAGGAGTGCATATACGAAACACCCCCAGGAAGTGCGAGCATGAGCGCCCCCTGCAAATGTTCTCAAGGCCCCGAAGCTGACATAGGATAGGAGTACAAATTTAAAAATGCCCAGAAAATAAGCGGCGGCCAGGATGAGAGCTGTTTTGAGAACCGTGGAGATTATCATGTAGATACCATATTCCAGTTCAGCCACCCTGTCCGGCGAAGAAAGCTGTCCATTGCTGTCGGCAATAGCGGTGGCCAATGATCTGCTGGCGTTTTCTACAAAGTTGAAGTTCATCTCCAGAACTCCTCCCGGAAAGTTGATAAGTAAAATAATGTAAGTTCGTGATGCAAGGTTAATTTAATTGAAACTGCAAATCAAGTTGTTGGAAGAATAACTTCTGCAATACGTCAATATTGACCGTAAAGCGGCCAATGCACCGTTTGAAATGATTTTTGTACCCCTGGCTTAATACCAAAACGGTAGTTATTCGAAGATTAACGGTATATGTCCATTCGCGTATCAATGAAGACTTTTTCAATAAATATCTGTTTGTGTTCATTGAAAATTTGTCAGAATAATGTAAAGATACTTTAAACGGTGTTAAGCTGTCTTAAAGTTTCCGCAAAAAATGATAAAGGGGGACCGTATGGATGAACGAGGAAGACCGATGCTTGAAGGATGAAGATAAGTATTGTGTCAAATGCGAGGTTCGGGGGTTTCTAAAAGGCGGAATAATAGATAGCAGCAAAACAATCGAAAATAAAATTGAAAAATATATAAACTTGATGATAAACCTGCATGATGAAGCCGTACTGATTCACGATGACGGTGTGATCAGATATGCCAATGAGGAAGCATTGAAACTTTTCGGTGCGGCAGATCCCCAGGAGTTGATTGGGCTTGATATCGAATCATTGTTTATTTTTGATAACGAGAGCAGTGTGAAAGAGCCGATGCCATTTTACATGGAGGGTGAGGAGGAAATACTCAAGGTATGGGTGGAGAAGGAAAAAGAAGGGCTGATCGAGGGGGAAATGATCTCTTGCCCGTTTCCCGGCCCCGATATTTACTCCCGGAACCTGGTGCAGACCGTCATCGGCAATGTTAGCCGGAAAAAGAAAATCAGAACGGAACTGGAAAAAGCAAGCAGGCTCAACCTGTTGAGCACTATTGCAGGAGGGGTGGCACATGATTTCAACAATTTCCTGGCCATAATGTTTGGCAATATTTCTTTATGCCGCAAAAAGTTTGCCGGTAATGCCGAGGCCAACTCTATCTTGAACAATATCGAAAATTCGATCATGCGTGCAAAGGAGTTATCCAATCAACTTCTTTTTTATGCCAAGGATGGGACACCCTCCGATGAAATCGTTCCGATGGACAGGCTGCTGAAGGATATCGTTAGCTTTGCCTTGAGAGGGACGAGTGTTTGCGGGGAAGTAGATATACCCGAAGGAATTGGACCGGTAAGGATAAAACCGGACCAGATTGCCGAGGCGATGAACAATCTGATAATCAATGCGGTGCAGGCCATGCCTTACGGAGGCAAGATCTATATTCAGGGTAAAAACCTGCCTTCCGGACAGGCAGATGGAACGGTTCCTTCCCATCTTGCCGGGAAAGAACTGGTGAAGATATCGGTTATTGACGAAGGGGTGGGCATTCCGGAAGAGATACAGGAAAAAATATTTGATCGGTTCGTAACCACCAAACCGGGCGGGACCGGCCTGGGTTTGCCAACATCATACAGAATTATCAAAAGTAACGGCGGAGACATGGATTTCCATTCCAAACCGGGGGGAGGAACCATCTTCAACATATATCTCCCCATCTGCAAAGATGAGACCCGGTTGTACCAGGAGGAGAAAGAAGAATCTGTGCTGTTGAAAGGCCAGGGCCGGGTTCTGGTAATGGATGACCTCGAACCGGTACGAAGGATGACCGAGGAAATGCTGAGGATGCTTGGCTATGATGTTGATTGTGCTTCCGATGGATCCGAAGCGGTTACGCTTTATGAAAGGTCGATGCAGCAAGATTTGCCCTATGACGTCGTCCTCGTGGATATGTCCGTTCCAGGGGGAATAAACGGTCTGGCGACGGTAAAGCTGTTGCACGGGATTGATCCCGGAGTCAAGGCGGTGATGGTGAGCGGTTATGACTGTGGGAAATACAAATCACAGTTTTTTGGCCGCGGTTTCAAAGGGTTTCTGCAGAAACCTTTCAAGATTGGCGAACTGGCCATGATTCTTGACGAGGTATTGACTACCTGCAGTGAAGAAAAAAAATGATATTCTTGTCCCCCATGTGCCGGAATTTTCCATTCCCTCTTTTTTTCGGCAACTGCAAGGGGGACTTCCGCAAAGGGCAGGAACAACTTGTTTCTGCCCTCTTTTTACATGGAATCATGAACTTTGCATTTACAAAAAAACCGAAACGTGCTATTGCAACTTGCTTAAAAAATCAGCGACAGGTATAATAATGGCAGTTGTTTGCATATCTGGAAGGTGGGTCGTGCGACAGGCAAGGAAGGATCCTTCAACCTGGAACAGACGACCTCCCACAGGCAGAAAAATTCAAGGTGGGGCGGGTGATATGCCGTCTTTCCCGCCGTGCATATGAAAGGGGGGCATGGATGATGAAACATATCCATACGATAAATCGCAACCATTCTTTTTTCAGGCCGGAAGCGGGTTGCCGTGAATGCCCGACATCATGTCAATCGGCGTGCAAAACTTCCTGTACGGTTGGGAATCAGGTTTGCAGGAACGGGGCCAAAAACAGCGGGAGCAAAAGATAGTTTGGGTTTCTGATTCTTCAATCAATGAAAGGAAACCGGGAGCTTGGAAGGTGAAGTGTTTGTTTCGTGCTGCCGGTTTTTGTTTTGGGAGTGTTGGTTTTGAAAAAGGGCCAGATTCATATGTTCAATATCGACGGGATCGAACTTGTACTTGATGTTGAAAGTGATACTCTTCATCGGGTTGATGCTGTTGCCGCGGACGTTATTGCCCTGCTCGATGAAGGCGTTACAGCGGAAAATGTCAGGAATACCCTGAAAAATAAATATCCCCCACGGGAAATTGCCGCCGCCATTGAAGAAACCGAGCTTTTGCAGAGAGAAGGTTTGCTCTGGGCAGAACCTGTTCATTTGAAGGCAAAGAAGGGCCGATCTCCTGTCAAAGCGCTATGCCTCAATGTGGCTCATTCATGCAACCTTTCCTGCCGATACTGTTTTGCGGGAGAAGGCAAATATGGTGAAAAAAACAGTCTGATGTCCGTGGATACGGGGAAGGCGGCCATCGATTTTCTGCTGGAGCAATCCGATGGGAAAAAGCATATGGAAATAGATTATTTTGGCGGTGAACCTTTGCTTAACATGAATACTGTAAAAGGGGTAACCGCTTATGCCCGTCAGAGGGGAGAGCAAGAAGGGGTTGAATTTCATTTCACAATCACTACCAATGCCCTGCTTCTGAATGATGATTCCATTTCTTATTTCAAAGATAATGATTTTAGCACCATATTGAGCCTTGATGGGCGTCCGGAAGTGCATAACCGGATGCGCCGTACGGCCGGCGGGAAAGAAACCTACGGGATTATAGCCGGGAAAATCCTTGATTTTCTGGAAAGGTGCAATGGCAACTACTATGTTCGTGGTACTTTTACCCGTTTTAACCGGGATTTCAGCCGGGATGTCGTCCATTTGTACGAGCTTGGTATCAGGAATATCTCCCTGGAACCGGTAGTTTCTCCCCCTGCGGATGAATGGTCGCTCCGGGATGAGGACCGGAGCGAATTGGAGCGTGAATATGAATTATTGGCTGCGTTTTATCTTCATTGTCTCGAGAAAGGGGATCCCTTCAAATATTTTCATTTCAACGTAGACCTGGAAAACGGCCCCTGTATTTACAGAAGGCTTTCTGGTTGCGGGGCGGGGGAGGAGTATCTGGCCGTTACGCCATCGGGGGAACTTTACCCCTGCCACCAGCTGATCGGTAACAGGAAATTGATGATGGGTAATGTGAAACGCAAAGATTTCAAACTGCTCGACCCCGAAGTTTTTCCCATAACAGGGCCGTTGCGACATGAATGCGCCTCCTGCTGGGCGCGCTATCACTGTGGAGGGGGTTGCCGCGCCGCTTCCAAGTTGATCCATGATGAATTTGAACGCCCTTACCTGCTGGAATGCGCCTTGCAAAAAAAACGCCTTGAATGTGCTCTGTACTTGAAAGCAATGGAACTTTCCATGGCAAAGCAGGTGGAAAATACGGAGAAGCCGGAGTAAATATGGACCTGTTCAATTATAACTGGAAAAACAAAGTCAAGGAAGAAGGCCCCCTGGCCACCCGCATGCGTCCAAACTCACTTGAAGAATTTGTGGGCCAGAAAGAAATACTTGCCGAGGGAACTCCGTTGAGAAAGGCCATCGATGAAGACCGCCTCACTTCTTCTTTGTTTTACGGGCCGCCGGGTACGGGCAAGACGACATTGGCACGCTTGATTTCCAAGCGAACAAGGGCTTATTTCGTGCAACTGAACGCCATCTCGGCCGGTGTCGCCGAGGTGCGAAGATTGATAGAGGAAGCCCGCATCAGATGGGGCACGGAAGGGAAACGCACGATTTTATTTCTTGACGAAATACACAGGTTCAACAAATCACAGCAGGATGCCCTTCTGGCTGCTGTCGAGGAAGGAACGTTGCTCTTTATCGGTGCCACGACCGAAAATCCCTTTTTTCACCTTACTTCACCCCTGCTTTCCAGGGTCCGCATATTTGTCTTTCAGAAATTGGTAAACGAAGAGATAGGGTTGCTGTTACGCCGGGCCCTGGCAGATGTGGAGAGAGGGATGGGGAAAACCAGGGTGGAACCGGATGAAGAGGCGCTCGGTATCCTGGCTACCCGGGCGGACGGGGATGCCCGGCTGGCGTTGAATGCACTTGAATTGGCTGTCAATACGGCAGAACCGCTGAAAGATGGGACAATCCATCTCACGGCGGAGATGGCCGAGCAGGCTTTTGCGGTGCGGGGTTTCTCCCATGACAGGGCTGGAGACGCGCACCATGACACCGCTTCGGCGCTCATCAAGTCGATCAGGGGGTCTGACCCGGATGCGGCTCTTTACTGGTTGGCCTGTATGATCCGTGGTGGGGAGGACCCCATGTTTCTGGCACGCCGACTGGTTATCAGTGCTTCCGAGGATATAGGCAATGCCGATCCCCGGGCATTGCAGGTGGCCGTGGCGGCCTTTCATGCTCTGCAGCTGATCGGCATGCCCGAGGGGAGGATTACACTGGCCCAGTGTGTTACATATCTGGCCTCTGCTCCCAAAAGCAATGCTGCATACAAGGGGATGGGGGAGGCGTTGAAGGAGGTTGATCGGCGGGGACGGGGAGAGGTGCCCCCGCATTTACGTTCTTCTTCCTACCGGGGTGCCGAAAGGCTCGGGCATGGGGTAGGGTACCGATATCCTCATGATTACCGGCATGGGTACGTTGAACAGGATTACCTCCCTGCCTCGTTGAAGGGGAAAATATTCTATCGGCCCCGCTCCAGCGGGTACGAAGGGCGTATCAAGGAGCGCCTGGAGCGGATTCGCCGGGCGGCGGCAATGCAAAATAATGGAAAAGATGAAGCAAAAAATGAAAAAGAAAAAGAAGAATAACGCCGATAGTTATCTGAGCATCAAAAAAGAGGTCAGGCGGCGCCTGGCGGTGGGAAGATGTCGTTTCATCGCTACCCTTTGCCCGGTTGCCAGCGAGGAAGAGGCACGCCGTTTCATAGAGCGGATCAAGATCGAGTTTTCCGATGCTACCCACAACACCTTTGCTTACCGTGTTGGTTTCAAACGCAATCTTCTGGAGCGTTGTTCCGATGACCGTGAGCCGGTGGGAACTGCCGGGCCGCCGATTTTGAGCGTCCTGCGCAAGGCAGAACTCACGGACACAGCCATGGTGGTGACCCGTTATTTTGGGGGGGTAAAACTGGGTGTAGGCGGACTGATACGTGCTTACCGGGCTGCGGCTGAAGAGGGTTTGAAAGCAGCGAGTACGGTTCGGCGGGTCTACATGGAGCGACTCAAGGCCCGGCTGCCCTATGAAAACCTCGGAGCGGCCACGAAGCTTATTTCTTCCCGGAAAGGGAAAATAATAAGTATAGAGTACGGGGAGGATGTGGTCATCGATTTTCACTTGCGTTCCAGGGACAAAGATGGTTTTCGCCGGGCGCTTCACGATGCTACCCGGGGGCGGGGTTATCTGCTAATCTGAAAAGGGGTTTCGATTGATGAATTGCAGAAAGGTGGCCGTGGCGATGAGCGGGGGTGTGGATAGTTCCGTCGCCGCCGCCAAGATGCTGGAAGAAGGATACGAGGTTATCGGATTGACGATGCGTGTCTGGTCCGATTCGCAGTACGAAACTGCCCCGAAGGAAGGTCGCACTCCTCACGATGATGCCGATGAGGCGGAACGGGTGGCCAGGCATCTTGGAATACCTCATTTTGAACTGAATGTCAAGGAAACGTTCAGAGAAGAGGTGGTACGCTATTTTATCAATGAGTATCAGCGGGGCTGTACACCCAACCCCTGCATTGTATGCAATCATCGAATCAAGTTCGGGGTCCTTCTGGAGAAGGCCCTTTCCCTGGGGGCGGAAAAAATGGCTACCGGGCATTATGCGCGGTCCGGATGGGAGCCGGATCGTCGTCGGTATTACCTGAAAAAAGGAATGGATTCCGACAGGGATCAATCCTACATGCTCTTCCGCCTGAACCAGGAACAGCTGGCAAAATCGATTTTTCCCCTCGGTGACAGTTCAAAAGAAATCATCCGTGCCAAAGCCCTCCAACTGGGCCTGAACATGGATGAAAAAAAGGAAAGCCAGGAAATTTGTTTCATTCCCGGGGATGATTACCGCGAATTCCTTCGTCGTCAGGTTGGCACGTTTCCGCCTGGCCCTATCATCGATACGGGCGGGAACCATCTTGGCGAACACCGGGGCCTGCCTTTTTACACGATCGGCCAGCGCAAAGGGTTGGGGGTTACCGCAGCAGAGCCCCTCTACGTTGTGGATTTGCGCACTGCTGATAACACCCTCGTGGTCGGCACCGGGGCAGAAACTTTTGTTTCCGGCCTCATCGCCTCCGAACTCAATTTTATTGCCGGTCCTCCCCCGCTTGAAATCGAGCGAGTGATGGCTCGTATACGTTACCGTGGAGCAGAAACCCCCGCATTGCTTCACCCTCGGGATGAAAGGGGCTATGCACGCCTGCAATTTGATACTCCCCAATCATCGGTTACCCCCGGGCAGTCCGTGGTTTTTTACCGGGGTGACGAAGTTCTTGGCGGCGGCACTATCAAAACTCGTCTTCGGGACGCTTCCCCCTGATCATCCATGTATATTTTCCTCTGTAACCGGAAAACCGGGAATTCTTTGCCACGATTTCGCTCATAATAACCGTGATACAAATAATCTTGCAGGAGGCTCAGGCATGGATGTGATACATTGCCCTCTCTGCCATCAGATAAATACGGGCAAGATCGGAAACAGACTCTACTACTGCTGGGATTGCCTGATAGAATTCGAGATTCAGGGTAGGAACAGGGACAAGATCAAGATGTTCCTCGTGGAAGAAGACGGAACCTTGATCGAGCTGAAGAATAAACCGACATGAGGTGAAAGATCAAACTTGATGTCAGCAGGCATGAGCCGGAAAACCAATAATTTTTAATCCTTCAAGGGCATAATAATAAGAAACGCTTTTTCTGTAGAGGTCAGTGATGAAACGAGAGCGCAGTACGGTCATGCCCTTTGTCAAGTTAGCCGGAGAGATAATTCTCGTTCTCATCCTGTTGACTCTCCTGCTCGTCTATATCTACCGACACAGAGAGATATTGTATTTTGTTTTAACACCTTTCATCATAGCCATGATCATCGCCTATATATTGAATCCGCTTGTGGATTTCATGGAGAAACGCCGTCTTTCCAGGGCTCTGGCCATACTGGTGATTTATACTGTTTTTGGCCTGATTGTTCTTGTAATCTGTCTCCGCTTTTTACCCAACCTTCTGGACGATCTGCAAGGGATAGCCGCCAATTTTCCTCATCATGCCCGGAAAGCCCATCAATATTTTTTGAATTTCCAGGATAATTATCGCCGTTTCAATCTGCCCCCCCCGGTGCTGGAAATTGTTGAACAGAATCTGGCGGGTATCGAGTCGGCACTGCTTTCCAGGTTGGAAAACATCACTGCTTTCATCATCAGCTTTTTCAATAGCCTGCTGATCATCATTCTGGTTCCGATCTTTACTTTTTTTATCATCAGGGACAAGGAAGATATCAAGGCGTTCATCATCCGCGCCTTTCCTGCCCATGCCCGGCAACGATTGACGATAATCGGCAAGGAGATTGATTCGGCCATCGGTAGATATTTGAGGGGTATGGTTCTGGTCAGTTTTCTGGTCGGGCTGACGGTTTATCTGGGGCTGCTCCTCTTCGATGTGAAATATGCACTCTTCCTGGGTTTTCTTAACGGGGTAACCAACTTCATACCCATTATCGGGCCTTTTATCGGAGGCATACCCGCTGTCATCGTGGCCTACATCTCTTCGCCGGTGCTGGCGATCAAGGTAACTGCATTGATGATCATCATCCAGCAGGTGGAGGGAAATCTGATCGCGCCGCTGATATTCAGCCATAGCCTCAAGTTTCATCCCCTGGTGATCATCCTTCTTCTTCTTGCGGCCGGAAAACTGTTTGGTTTTGCCGGCCTCCTGTTTGTTCTTCCCGTTGCCGCCACGCTGCGGATTGTCAGCAAACACCTCCGGGATATTGCCTATGGATGATTCTTCCACCGAAAGGGAAATTGGTTGAAGATTTGCCATACCTTCATGGGGTGTTCCGGCGAGGAAAAGGGGGCCCGAAGACGGTAAAAAACCCTTGCGCGTGGCGCTTTCCCGGCGGGTATTTCTACTACCGATATTGTTGACACTGGTATACAGAGATAATATAATTGGTTTTAGTTTCAAGGGGGATAGGTTATGCAAAGTCACGAGATACGCTCGCTCTTTCTGAACTTTTTTGCACGTAAAGATCATCTTGTGGTACCAAGTTATTCGTTGGTGCCACAGGATGATCCTTCATTGCTCCTTGTCGGTGCAGGGATGGCTCCCCTGAAACCATATTTTACCGGCGAGAAGGCCCCCCCGCATCCCCGTATGGCTACCTGCCAGAAATGTGTGCGCACCCCGGATATAGAGCTGGTTGGCATCACCGGGCGACATGCTACTTTTTTCGAGATGCTCGGCAATTTTTCGTTTGGCGATTATTTCAAGGAAAAAGCCATACTGTGGGCCTGGGAATTCGTGACGCATCTACTCAAGCTTCCCACGGACAAACTGTGGATCAGTGTCTATGAGGAAGATGAGGAAGCGGCCGATATCTGGAGGAAAGAAGTCGGACTGGACCCCGCACGGATAGTACGGATGGGGAAGGAAGATAATTTCTGGGAGATAGGGACCGGTCCATGCGGGCCATCTTCGGAAATATATTTCGATCTGGGCGCGGGAGTGGGATGCGGGCGCCCGGATTGCAAGGTGGGTTGTGATTGCGATCGTTTTCTGGAAGTTTGGAATCTCGTTTTTACTCAGTACAACCGTATGCCCGATGGCAGCCTGCTCACACTGGACAGGAAAAATATTGACACCGGCGCCGGGTTGGAACGCCTGGCCACGGTTCTTCAGGGAGTTACCTCTATCTACGAGATAGATACGGTGCGGCCTCTCGTGGAATATATCGCCGGCGAAGCTTTTTCAGTGAACAACCGGCTTTCCCTGCGCATCGTTGCGGAGCACCTTCGCGGGGTTGTTTTCCTTGTTGCTGACGGGGTTCTGCCCTCCAACGAGGGGCGGGGATATGTTTTACGTCGTCTTCTGCGTCGAGCTGTCCGCCATGGGCGCCTGGTGGGAATCGACAATCCTTTTCTCCACCGTGCCGTTTCCCTGGTTGTATCATTGATGAAGAGTACCTATCCCGAGCTGGGTGAGAGGGAAGATTATATCAAGCAGGTTGTGAAGCTTGAAGAAAATCGTTTTCGTGAAACCTTGAACCAGGGAATGGATATGTTGGAATCCTATCTTGTGAATGAATTTGGCACCGGAGAACAGCGGAAAGACCGATTGTTCCCCGGCGAGGTGGCTTTTCGCCTTTACGATACATACGGTTTTCCCCTGGATCTTACCAGGGAGATCCTCGCTGAAAAGGGCCTGGAGGTCGATGTGGTAAACTTCGACCGGGCATTGCAGGAGCAGAGATCAAGGGGGCGCAAGGCACGAAAATCCGGTGGCGATGGTCGGGACCCGGTTGATGATCTTTGCTGGGAAGAGAGCAGACATCTTTCCACCCATTTCGAGGGCTACGAGCGGCTGGAGGCGGAGGCCAGAATCATGGCCATCTGCAGGGAATCACTTTCCGTCGAAGAGGTTTCGGAAGGGGACACGGTCGAAATTATCATCGATCGAACGCCCTTTTACGCCCAATCGGGAGGGCAGGTGGCAGACACGGGAGTGATAACCGGGGATGGGGTGGAAATTTCAATTACCGATGTGTATTTCAACATCCATGAACAGATCGTCCACCGGGGAAAGGTGGATTCGGGGATGTTGAAGAAGGGTGCTACCGTTCGCGGCCTGGTGGACAACGCCAGGAGGCAGGCCATCATGAGGAGCCATACCTCTACCCACCTGTTGCACCGGGCACTCAAGGAGTTTCTGGGTGAACATGTCAACCAGGCGGGCTCACAGGTAATTCCCGATCGCATCCGTTTCGATTTCACGCATTTTGCCGCTCTTACCGATCTGGAGATGCGGGATATTGAAAGCAAGATCAACGCGGTTATCAGGGAAGGATTGCCGGTAAGTTGCAAGTATGTCACGCTGGAGGAAGCTCGGAAACATGGGGCCATGGCACTTTTTGAAGAAAAATATGGTGATGAGGTTAGGGTTGTCAATATCGGGACCTACAGTTCCGAACTTTGCGGCGGTACCCACCTCGAGAATACGGGTCAGATCGGGTTGTTACGTATCGTCAAGGAAGAAAGCATCGGGGCGGGGATCCGCAGGATCGAGGCGCTGACAGGTGAAGAAGCTTTGAAATATGATCAGGAGCAGGATAATCGTTTGAAACGGGTCGCGGGTATCCTGAAAACAACCCCCGACCAGATCGAGGAAAGAATCAATGACTGGGTGGAAGAAAACAGGCGCTTGCAGCATGACTTTCGAGAACTTGAGCGAAAGATGATCTTCCATCAGGCTGCGGATTTGCTGAGGAATAGCTTGAAACAGAATGGCAACATACAGATCATTACCGACAAGGTGGATGTGAACAGCATGGAAACCCTGCGTGAGGTGGCCGATCATGTGAAAGAAAGGCTGTCACGCGGTGTGGTCGTGCTGGGGGCGATCAGAGAAGGCCGCGTTTTGTTGGTGGCCGCCGTAACCCCGGAACTGATCGAGGAGGGGATTCATGCCGGAAAGATAATTGCCATCGTGGCAAGAAAAGTTGGCGGTGGCGGTGGCGGTCGGCCAGACCTGGCCCAGGCCGGGGGGAAGGACCCCGCGGCTCTGCCGGATGCTCTGGATATGGTGAGCGGTATTGTGGAGGAGCAGAGGGGTAATCGTAGATGAATATGGAAAAATCGGGCGAGGGGGGGGGGAACCTTGAACGAGAAGATGGAACATACCGTGAGTTTTCCAATCAAAAAAGAAGAAGGAGTGAACGAAGCCCAGCGTATTATTCTTGAAGTTTATCAGGCTCTCAAGGAAAAGGGGTACAACCCCTTGAATCAGTTGGTTGGATACCTGTTGTCAGGTGAACCTGCATATATTACCAGTCACAAAAATGTACGCAGCCTGATCAAGAAGGTTGAGAGGGATGAATTGATAGAAGAATTGGTGCGTAGTTATGTAAACAGAACGGACCTTCATGATGATACCGAATGATCGTTAAACTGTTGGGTGAGGATAGGTTCATAGCAAGATGGAATATCGCAAATTGGGTGAAAGTGGACTGACGGTATCCCGATTGTGTTTTGGTGCGTTGACCATGGGGCCGTTGCAGGCCAATCTGAACGTGGATGCGGGAGCATCCCTTGTACGCCGCGCTCTGGAGGGCGGCGTAAATTTTATTGATACTGCCGAATTGTACGGCACATATCAACATATCGCGGCAGCGCTGCATCAATATCCAGGTGAGGTGATTGTGGCCACCAAGTCCTATGCTTACACTTCCGAACAGGCAGCGGCCAGCCTGAAGAAAGCCCTTCGTGAACTGGGAAGGAGGCGGATCGATATATTCCTCATCCATGAACAGGAGTCACGCCTGACCCTGGAGGGGCATCGGCCTGCATTACGCTACCTGGCGGAGGCCCGCAAAGAAAACCTGATCGGGGCCGTGGGGATTTCATGCCATACAATCGAGGCTGTGGTGGCAGCGCCGGATTTTGAAGAAATCCAGGTCATTCATCCCCTCTTCAATATGGAAGGTCTGGGTATAAAAGATGGTACCAGGGAAGAAATGCTGAAAGCTATCGAAAGGGCACATTCACGCGGCATCGGCATCTACACGATGAAACCGTTGGGGGGAGGGCATCTGCATTCCCGTGCCGATGAAGCGTTTGATTATCTGCGCAGGCAGCCGAGTATCGATGCGATTGCTGTGGGGATGAGCAGTGCTGCAGAAGTGGATTTTGCCTTGCATACATTTCGGGGGCGGAAGGTACCCGCATCCGTGAGGGAGAAGATCGGAAAGCAGGAACGGGTACTGCAACACATGAGCGAGGAATGCAGCGCCTGCAAGCGTTGTATCGAGGCATGCCCCCAGGATGCATTGTTCTGGGATGGAGGCCCGGTCGTGGACGAGCGGAGATGCATCTTGTGTGGGTACTGCGGGGCGGCTTGCCCCTTGCTATGCCTGAGAATTATCAACAAGGCGGGATCCGGAGATGTCTGAAAAAAGAATAATGGGATTGGATCTGGGAAAAAAAAGGATAGGGGTAGCAGTCAGCGATCCCCTCAAGGTTACTGCACAGCCGATAACGGTCATCGAGCGCTCGGGAATAAAGAAAGATTTGCAGCAACTGGCGGTCCTGTTCGAACGTTACCGTGTCCGCGAGGTAGTGCTGGGCTATCCGGTCAATATGAATGGGAGTATTGGCCCGGCGGCACTTGAGGCCGAAAGATTCAAGGAGAAGTTGGTCCGGGAATTTGGTCAGACCGTACATCTCTGGGACGAGCGGCTTTCAACTGTCTTTGCAGAAAAAGTTTTGATCGAAGCCGATATGAAACGTGATTTGCGCAGGAGGAAGATCGACAAGGTTGCGGCGACGATCATCCTTCAATCCTACCTGGATGCCCGTTTGGCGACGGAAAAATAACATAAATTTCAAGAGAAAAGACCATCATACTAGAAAAGAACGGGTCATTCCCGGGCTTGTTTACATCTCACATTAGCGCAAATAAAAGAAAGGTGTTGAATCTCGATGGAAGAAAAAGAGGATCTGGCCATTTTGATCGATGAGGATGGGGTGGAACACCGTTTCCTGGTAGTGGAAATATTTCCGGTTGAAGAAATCGAATATGCCATCCTGGTACCACTTACATTCAACGGTGAGGATGATGAAGTGGGAGAAGTGGAGGGTGAAGACGCCTATATTTTCCGTGTAAGGGAGAAGGGCGACGAGCATTATTTTGAAGAGGTGGAGGATGAGGAAGAATGGAACCTGGCAGCCGAAAAGTGGGAAGAACTTGTCCTTGCCCGTGAACAGGAAGACGAGGGGCCGGACGGCTGAGCAGGTTTGTTTCAAGGAGGAAAGGAAGCGGAAAACCGTATTGAAAGCCGGTTTTTTTTACACGGGCAACAGCTATCCGGGCCGCCCTGTTCTTGAGAATGATGGGGCCTTTCTTTCCCGGGGAGGAATGGGATTCAAACGTTATGGATGTCGCTGGCGATAAAAAGGTAATCATTTCTCACCCCGAGCTGGTTGTCCCGGCCGGGGATCTGGAGAGGCTGTACATGGCCGTTCACTATGGTGCCGATGCGGTTTATGTCGGGGGGGCCGATCTCAACCTCCGTGCCTATGTCCCCGGTTTTTCTGTAAAAGAACTGGAGGATTGTGTGCAGGTAGCACATCGAGCAGGGGTGAAAGTCTATGTTGCTCTGAATATTTTCGCCCATAACCACCATCTGGAAGAGGCTGTTACCTGTATTGAAAGGATGGCCAGCCTGGGTGTGGATGCACTGATCATCTCCGATCCAGGTATTCTACAACTGGCACAAAGGATTGCCCCGCAGGTACCTGTTCACCTCAGCACACAGGCGGGAGTTACCAACCGGGAAAGCGCTCGTTTCTGGAAGGAGAGGGGATGTCGGCGCCTCATTCTGGCACGTGAACTGAGCCTGGAAGAAATCCGGGAGATCAGAAAAAAAGTGGATGTGGAACTGGAGGTTTTTGTGCATGGGGCGATGTGCCTGGCCTACTCGGGGCGATGCATTTTGAGTTCATATTTTACCGGACGGGGAGCCAACCGAGGTGAATGTACGCAGCCCTGTCGCTGGAATTACATTCTTGCGGAGGAGAACAGGCTGGATGACCCCCTCCTGATCGCGGAAGAAGGGTGTGGGAGTTACATCCTCAGTTCCAGGGATCTCAACATGATCGAACATATTCCCGAACTTGTCGATGCCGGCATCGATGGTTTCAAGATCGAGGGGCGGATGAAGGGGGTACACTATGTGGCCACCGTCACCAGGGTATACCGCGAGGCTATCGATCAATACCTGAATCGGTCGGAAGGGCCAACTTCCGATCTGGACTGGAAGGAGGAATTGACCAAGGTGAGCCACCGCCCTTACCACACCGGATTTTATTTTGGCCGCCCCGAACAGGTTGATCCCACCAGCAAGGAGAGGTATCGTCAACGCTGTACCCTGGCCGCTGTTGTCCGCGGATATGATCGGAAAGAAGGGATGGCCTTCGTGGAGCAGCGCAATCATTTTCTAAGGGGGGAGGAGCTGGAAGCCTTCGGGCCAAGCGGAAAGCCTTACAGGTTCAAGGTAGAGAAGATCTTTGATCTGTCCGGAAATGAGTTGGATGCAGCGCCCCATCCCCGGCAGCAACTGCATATCCCTGTCCCCGGGGAGAAACTGGCCCCCCTGGATATATTGCGAAAATACCTGCCTGCAACATAACATACTGAAACAGGAAATCGAGGACTGTCGGTCAATATACTTTCAGAGGTATATTTGCAGCCTCCCGGGTCGAAAATGACTTCAGGGGGTTTTTATTTTGAGAAATTCCAATCAGTGGCGGCGTCTTGTATTTCTGCTATTGACCATGTCACTATTATTTTCATTACTGGTAACAAGATTGACTTTCATACAGATCATCAATGCCGAGGAATTGACCAGATGGGCAGTGCGGCAGCGTAGCCAGAGCATCATCCTGGGGCATGGGCGGGGTGATATACAGGACCGGAACGGAATATCCCTTATCAACGGGATCCGGGAGGAAGCCATCGTTGCTTTCCCTTCGATTTACCACGGTAAAGAAGATCTTCTCGCCCGAGGTTCGACTTCGAAATATTTCATGGATAAAATAATGTCTCCGCCGCATAGCCGATTCCCATTTATTGTGGAAAGGGGGGAGAGGGGAACACTGGCTTTCAAACCCGATACCTCCATCCCGGGGGTGGTAAAGGTTGGTGTGCAGGGAAGGTACAGCCCCCAGGTGCTGGCTGCACATGTGGTGGGACATATTCGTAACAGCGATGGAAAAGGGCAGAAAGGTATAGAACTTTTTTACGATGCCGAGCTTACGAGCGCACAGCCACCGATTCTTTCCGCCTTTGTCGATGGGAGGGAGAACCTTATCGAAGGGCTGGGTATAAGAATGCGGGGGGGCTCTTCCGGACAACATCAACCGTACAACGTGGTTCTGACCATAGATCACGACCTGCAGGAATATGTGGAAAGAATCATGGATGCCCATATCAGACAGGGTGCCGTGGTGGTGATGAATCCCTCCAACGGTGATATACTGGCTCTGGCCAGCAGGCCCAATTACCAACCGGGGCGGGTGGAGGATTACCTTGGCCGCAAGGATGGGCCGTTCAACAATCGGGCGACGATCTCTTACCAGCCAGGATCCATTTTCAAAATTGTTCTTTCCGCCGCTGCTTTTGAAGAGGGCCTGACTTCCCTGTTCAAAGAATACTCTTGCCACGGTTCGGTTGAATTGTCGGAGGGCAATATACCCTGTCCACATGTACACCCGCATGCTGAACTTACATTTACAGATGCTTTTGCCTATTCGTGCAATAGTACCTTTATTCACCTTGGCCAGGAACTGGGGGCAGAAATGATCGAACGGTACGCTCGAATCCTGGGGCTGGGCGAGGTGGCCGGGCTGCCGCTGGGAGAAGATGCCGGGTACATACCATCCGCCGGGAAGATCGAAACACAAATAGCCCTGGCCAATACATCCATCGGGCAAGGGCTCGTGCAGATCACCCCGATCCAGGCAGCACAGCTGATAGCCATCATTGCCAATGACGGGAAAAAGGTCAAGCCGCGCCTGGTTGACAGTATCACGGATTGTCACCATCGGACGGTCAAGCGTTTTCCCCATGACAGGGGAACGAGGGTGCTGAGTTATTCCACCGTCAACAAGCTCAAATATGTTCTGAACAGCGTTACCACGTACGGGACTGGCAAGGGTGCTGCCAATCCGAAGTACATGGTGGGGGGGAAGACGGGGACGGCGCAAAGCGGGAGACGGCGTGAAGGGCGTGAGGTGCTCAACCATTGGTTTGTTGGAATGGCACCACTGGAGAATTCCAGGGTCGTGGTAGTTGTTTTCATGGAGGAAAGGGGGGATCTTGGTGCTGCCGAAATCTTTCGGAGCATTGCCGGGAGGGCTGTGAGAGCCATCAGATAAAGCTGCCATCATCTGAAATCGCGGGCAATCTTCTGGATCGCCTTCTTTTCGATTCTGGATACATATGAACGGGAGATGCCGAGCATTCTGGCAATTTCTTTCTGCGTGCGCCGTTTCCTGCCAGAGAGGCCAAATCGCATGGCCAGTACCTGTTTCTCTTTACCGTGCAATTTTTTGTCTATGGCGGCGATGATCCTTTCGGAGAGAATATTCGCCTCAACTTCCTTCAGGACCGAATCCTCGTAGCTGAGTATGTCTTCAAATTTGATCTCGTTGCCATCATTGTCAAAACCCAATGGTTCCTGCAACGAGACTTCGGCCCTTTTCCTGGAAAGGGAGCGGAAGTACATCAATATCTCGTTCTCGATACAACGGGCTGCATAGGTGGCCAGACGGGTCCCGCAGTTGATGTCAAATGTATTGATTCCTTTTATCAGCCCGATCGTGCCGATGGAAATAAGGTCTTCCTTGTCAATGGTAGTTTCAAATTTTTTGATGATGTGAGCGACCAGCCTGAGGTTATGTTCAATAAGGACATTCCTCGCCTCCATGTCGCCTTCGGCCATTTTGAGAAGGTATTTCCTTTCATCATCCGTGGCCAAAGGCTGGGGAAAGGAATTGTGGGCATAATAGCCGATCAGCAAAAACAGCTCTTCTGCCAGAGCTGCAAGGGTGAACAGGAACACATGCAACCCTCCCCGTCTCACTGGCGGTTTATCCCTTTAAAAATCCGCACCTTAAAAGTATATGCACGGGGTCCTGAAAGTGTGACAACAAATATATTTTTTCCCGGCAACTTGAAGCGTCTGTTCTTTCAAATAGCCAATGGTATTTTTAAAAACTTCACAAATATGATGGTACATGTTACAATATTTTCACGATCAGGAAGGTTCATGAAATTTTACAAAAGGGAGAGATTTTATTGAAAAAGCTGAGTGTGTTCGCAATAACCATGCTGTTCTTGTTGACGGTCATGGCAGGGGGTTGTTCACCGGAGGAAACAGGTGTTGTTGACTGGATAAAATGGTTTTTTCAACAGAAAAGCGGCTTGCCCGTCTACAGTGGCACTGTACTTACCACCGGTGTAGAGAAACCGGTTACCATATATTATGATGAATATGGAGTGCCGCATATCTATGCAGAAAGCGAGTGGGACGTGGCCTTTGCCCAGGGATACGCACAGGCCAATGACCGTCTTTTCCAGATGGATCTTTTCCGCCGGGTTATATCCGGCACGCTGTCGGAGATCGTGGGGGGCAAAAGAGAAAGTACTGTCGAACAGGATGTTTTCAACCGTACCGTTGGCTATCGTCGGGCGGCCGAGGCCAACATGGGTGTTATTTCTGAAGAAACCAGGCTGATGCTGGATGGTTTTGCTGCCGGCGTCAATGCCTATATTGAAGACAATATCGATAATCTTCCCCCTGAATTTGTCCTTTTTGATTATGTTCCCGATGAATGGACTCCCGTTGATTCCCTGGCTATAGGGAAGATGATCGCCTGGTCGCTGGGAGGCAACATGGAGACGGAGCTGTTCCTGTATGCCCTGGGATCCAAAATCGGCGTGGACAGTGATAAATTCAAGGATATTCTCCCGGGCTATGCCGAATACGGGCCAACCATTGTAACCAACGCCACGGACAGGGATATTGCGGGCGCAGCCAGGCTGATAGAACTTTCCTGCCAGACCGGTTTCGGAGAGGCAGTTAGCGGGATCGGTTCCAACAACTGGGTGGTCAGCGGGGATTTGACCGAGAGCGGCGGTGCATTGCTGGCCAGTGATATGCACCTGACCCTGGATTTGCCTGCTATCTGGTTCATGAACCACCTCATCATTCCCGGTGAATTGAATGTTTCCGGGGTAATGTTCCCCGGGGTTCCGGGGGTTATTGCCGGATACAACGAGCACATCGCCTGGGCAGAAACCAACCTGGATCCTGACGTGATGGATCTCTATGAAATAAAATTCCATGAAAATGATCCTCACAAATATTTGTTTGACGGGGAATGGATCGATGCAGAGGTAATAGAAGAGACGGTGAAGGTGAGGGGGCAGGAGGACATCGAGCTGGAGATTATCGTGACCAGGCATGGTCCGGTTATATCTGATGCTGTGGGAATGGATACTCCCCTGAGCCTGCGTTGGATCGGCCTCGATGCTACCCCCAAAGCCGATGCTCTTGTAGAGATGATCCGGGCGAAAAATTTTGAAGAGTTCAGGGCGGCCACCAGGAGTTTCTGGACCCCTGCCCAGAATTTTGTTTATGCCGATACGGAGGGGAATATCGGTTATCTGGGAAATGGCAAATTTCCCATCCGTTCGTCCAAGCATGAACAGGAAGGCAACGGGCTTCTACCCGTGCCGGGGTGGAGCAGTGAATATGAGTGGACCGGATTTGTCGATATGGATGATATTCCCTACCTCTACAATCCTCCTTCGGGGATGATCGTTACCGCCAATCACCGGGTCGTCGAGGATGACTATCCTTACTTCATTTCCTATGAATGGACACATCCTTCCCGGGCTATCGGGATCACCAAGCAACTGAGAGAACGTGTTGACAGCGGGAACAAACTGACATTGGATGACATGAAGGCGGTCCAGACCAGTTACTACAATGATATGGGGGGCAAATTGGCACAGGAAATAATCGCCTCGCTGGAAAGAAAAGAATCGGAACTGGATGAGAAAGAGCTTCAGGCCCTGCAGACATTGAAAACATGGGCGAAAAATCCGCTGGACGAGGCAGATTCGGTCGGTGCTGCTATTTTCTGGAGGTTCTACTCCCTGTTTATCAAAAACGTTTATCTGGATCAGCTGCCGGCGGAACTTGAAGATCAAGCGTTCAGCTACAAGAGTATTATCAATGTCCTGGATCGCAACATCAGGACCGGCAGTTCGGCCTGGATCAGCGGGGATTTTGATGACACGGTAAGGGAAGTATTTGCTGAAACGGTGGCAGACCTTTCTGCCAACGTCGGCTCGGAGGTGTCTTCCTGGGAATGGGGCAAAATTCATCAGCATACCTTCAACCACTATATTGGTGCCGAGGTCAACCCCAAAAGGTATGACCGCGGCCCATTCAACGTGGGAGGAAACATTTCCACTCCCTGTGCGATGGGAAGTTTGCCTACTCCTGAAATACCCTTCGATGTGATGCTGGGGGCTCCCTATCGCTATCTCATCGACATGTCAAACCACGAGGCCTATGATATGCTTGCGATTGGCAACTCCGGCCATATTCGCAGTGAACATTATGATGACCTGCTGGATATGTGGCTGGCCGGCGAATACAAGCGGATGTGCTTCGAGAAGGAGGAAGTTACGGAAAAAGCAACCAGGGTTGTAACCTTGCAACCGGAGTAAAACGGAGGCCTTATCCCGGACTTGACGTTCGCGCGGTAAACGTTGTTCATGAGTGAGAGGAAAAATACAAAGTAGACAATTCTGCTCCCGGGCGGGGACATGCTCTGCCCGGGAGCGATTTATTTTCAGGACGATGTTGGCGTTATTCAAGCCCTGGCATTTCACCTTGCCCACCCGTATCAAGCCACGGTTGACTGCCGTACGAGAAAATTCCTTTGCCACGCGGCAGTCAAGAAGAGAGGCTCAACCCGCCAGGCTGCAATTTCCGGATCTTTGATGACAGCCACATGGCTATTTTCCTGCTTTTCCGTTTCTTCCTCTACGCTTTTTCACGGTGGGCTGCGGACTTTGTGGCCAGGCCATCATGGGCAATGAAGTAGAAGAACGGGAGAGGGAAATTCGGCTAGGGGGTTGGTTCACGGGCTATCCTCCGCTGCAATGAAGCGGAGATATAACTCCACATAGGGGTTTTCAAGCGGTTGAATTCAATGGTCACAGCAACCAGGGCTATTATCCAGGAGGCCATGTCAGAGATGGGGGCGGAGAACCAGATTCCATCCATACCCCAGAATTTATCCAGAATATAAACCAGGGGCAGGTAGAGCAGCAATTGACGGGAAAGTGTCAGTACCAGGGCAGGCAATCCACGTCCTGTTCCCTGAAAAAGAACCGAGGAGATGATCTGGAAGGAGGCAATGGGGATGGAGACGACCATGATGCGCAATGCGTAAGAAGCAATCTCGATCAGCTGGTAATCCCGGCTGAATATGCTGATGAAGAAGGGGGAAAAAAGAAAGAAAGGAAGGGAGATGGCAGTAGCAAAGATGAAAGCAACAAATGTCGCTTTAAGGAATGATTCGCGCACTCTTTTGTGGAGCCCGGCCCCGAAATTGAAACCGATGATGGTCAGAAGGCCCTGGGAGATGCCGATACAGGGCAAGATGATAAATGCCTGCAAGCGCATGATAATTCCGAGAGCGGCGATGCCCAGGTAATCATAGCCTCCAAGAATCCTGTTCACGAAAATAGTAGCCAGATTGAAGGCAATCTGTGTGAAGATCGCAGAGATGCCCACCCTGTATATTTCATAAATTATTTTCCAGCGGAGCAGGAACCATTTCGCTGCAATACGGACAACACTCTTGCCCGAAAGATAATAATAAGCAACGTAGAAGAGCACGATTGTGCGGGCAACGACCGTTGCCAGAGCGGCGCCCTTGATGCCCAGGTCCAGAACAAAGATGAAGATGGGATCGAGGATGATATTCAGCACCGCACCGGCGATCATGATCTTCATGGACATGACCGGGTTCCCTTCACCGCGGATGATATTGTTGCTCATCATCATCAGGAAGACGGTGGGAGCCCCCCACAAAATTATGGAAAGATAATCGTATGTGGCCGAAAATATCTCGGGGGTGGCACCGAACATGGTGATCATATCTTCCAGGTAGAAAATGCCGATAAAGATGATAACGAGACTGAGCAACAGTGCCAGGGAGAAGGACTGACTGGCTGTTTTGCTGGCCTCCCTGTAATCACCGGCACCTAGTTGACGTGAGATAAGGGATGAGGCCCCCACGGCGGTGCCGATGGCGATGCCTCCCATCAACATTTGCACGGGGAAGGATACGGAGAGGCCGGCGATGGCCTCGCTCCCCAGAAAGCCGACGAATATGGTGTCGATTATATTGAATGATGCGTTTACTAGCATGCCCGTGGTAGCCGGAAGGGAATATCTCCAGATCAGGGTGAAGATATTTTCCTCCAGCAACTCGGTGCGGTTATCGTTTACTATCTTGTACACCCCATTAGATCAGGCTTTTTGAGAAAGAAAAGAACAAAAACCCGATATCTCCCTGCGATATTCTTCCTCGCAGCGGGAAAATATGTCTTCCCCGATGTCACCCCTGGAGTTTATACGGTAAATGGCAGACCCTCTTATTCCTTCCCTGCTCAGTTCCTGCAGGGCCAGTTCTTCTCTTTTACTTGCAGCCTCTTCCAGTAGCTTTTTCAACTTTGCCTGACGCTGCCGGAAAATGGCATTCAACTCTTCTGTCGCCTCCAGGATAACTTTATCGGAGGTCAGGTGATGGATCATATTTATGATTTCCGTTGTATTGGAAAGATTGATGCCTCCGGCAATGCTCTGAAAAAAAACTTTTTCCACGGCATTCATGACATCCTGCGGATAGCGCTTGAGAGATTGCATTATTTTTTCTGCGTCGGTTCTGTTTTCAATGAGTGCGGAAGCCAGTACTTTGGCCGCCTTTATGTACTCGCCGTGTTTTTCAACGGCATTGCTATCGATGTCTATTTTTTTGATTTTTTCCATGGCAATCTCGGCTGCCGATCTGATCTTGTCCATATTGGATCTCCTTTGCCCCTTTTTCCCAGAATGTGCTATAATTATTACATTATATCAGAACGAAGCAATGATGTTAAGGAGGGATTGTTGTTGTTGTTGACGGAAAAGCTATTCTGGTATCCCTGGGGGGGGTACGGAAATAACTGCAATACATATCTTTTGGCGGGAGAGAAGAATATCCTTGTTGATCCCGGTCACCTGAGGAATGAATTTGGTGAAGATTGCATGGAGCAGTTAAGAAAAAAAATTGAAAAAGACGGTTTTTCTTTCAAAGATATCAAGCTGATCATCTGCACTCACGGCCATCCGGACCATTACGAGTCGGCGCCGGCGATCAGGGAAGAAAGCGGTGCGCGTATCGCGGTGCACAAGGAGGAGGAGTACCTGCTTGACGCGATGGCCAGAATATATCATGAACGGGGTGGAAACACCTCTGTCGATCTGGCCCCGGATATTTTCCTTCAGGAAGGAGATCTGGAGGTGGGGGACACGGTCTTGAAAGTGTTGCATACCCCCGGGCACTCACCGGGCTCAGCCTGTTTTTATCACTACAAGGAAAAAGCACTGATCAGCGGCGATACCGTTTTCAGATCCAGTATCGGGCGCACAGATTTTCCGGGCGGCGACATGGAATTGATGAAAGAAAGCATTGAAAAACTGTCTCTCATGGAAGAGGAAATCCAATGGTTGCTGCCAGGGCACATGGATATGGTTTCCGGGCCGGAAAACATTGACCGTAATTTTTCCACCATCAAGAGTTATTTTTTCTAGAAAGATGTGAAACAGGGTTTTCAGAATGAGGCCGTGGGGGGGTCCTTTGTTTTTTTAAAACCGGAAAGCAGGAAGAGTGTCGTCATCACCAACACGATCGTGGCTCCTGACGGGAAGTTCAAGAAGTAGGATAGAAGCAGACCACCGATACAACCGACCAATCCCGTGAGCAGGGAGGCAACAAGCATACCCCGATAATTTTTGCATAGACGATAACCGGTTGCTGCCGGAATGACAAGCAAGGCGGAAGCAAGAACGACACCGGCGATCTTTACAGAAACCATGATCGTCACTGCCATGGCCACCAACATACCCAGATAAAGAGGCATGACCGGAATGCCGCCCACCAAAGCCATCTCTTCGTCAAAGCAGATCGCCAGCAACTCCTTCAGGAAAAAGCCGATGAAAAGCAGAACCGCCACCGTTACCGTTCCCAGCAGGTAGAGATCGGCTGATGTAACAGCGAGGATATTCCCGAAAAGCAGGGAGAAGAGTTCAGGATAGTATCCACTGGCAAGGCTGATAAGGATGATGCCAATTCCCATACCTGCCGAGAACATGATGCCGATGGCAGTGTCTTCAGCAATTTTTCGTCGATGAGTTGCAAGGCCCGTGGCCAGAGCAACGATTATGGCAAACAGGATACCGGTCAACATTGGATTTATCCCGGTTACCAGGCCCATGGCGATACCCCCGAGCGCTGAATGGGAAAGGCCAACACTCAGGAAAGAAAGTCGTTTAAGTACCACCAGAAGGGAGACGGCGGAGCATAGTACACCGATCATCACCGAGGCGATCAGGGCCCGTTGCATGAAGATAAAAGAAAAAATATTATCCATGTTAGCCATCACTTCCTGTTTCGGGAGGGCTTTCGTTCTCTGGCCTTCGGGGGATGTTGTTCGTCAACTTTTTTCCATGTTCCAGAACGTCATACTGACAACGGAAAAGTTCACCAAGGCGGGAATCGCCAAGTACTTCGGATGGATTTCCATGGATATGCATGGAATTGTTGATACAGATGATCGAATGTGTTGAATGGGCAATACTCATGAAATCATGAGAGACCATCATGACGGTAAGGCCCAGATGCCTTTGCAAATTTTCCAGCAGGACAAGAAAATTTTCCCGGGCAACCGCATCGAGCCCCGAAGTAGGTTCATCGAGCAGGAGCAACTCCGGTTTACCAATAATAGCCCTGGCCAGGAGGATACCTTGCTGCTGCCCTCCGGAAAGAGTGTAGAATGGATAGTCGGCGCAGTCAGCCAGACCGACCTTTTCAAGGGTCTCGGTGATCTGTTTCCGCCGGGATATTGAAAAACCCGACCCGGGACGATGACCGAGCAAGCCCATGGAGACCACATCGGCAGAGGAAACAGGAAACCTCGGCTCAAAAGTGTTCGTCTGGGGGATATATCCAATCAGACGGCGTTTTTTACCAAGGTGTGCAGGGTTGACCCCAAAAACAAGGACTTCCCCCCGCTCAAATTTTACCAACCCGAGGACCGTTTTTAAAAGGGTGGTTTTACCTGCCCCATTGGGGCCGATAACCCCGATCATCTCTCCTCTGTTTACTTGAAAAGTTATCTTTTCCAGTATCTTAACCCCGTCAATGTTGATGCAAACATCCCTGAATTCTACAATGACACGGCTGGAGGACATTGTCGGTTTTACCTCCCGTACATTTTTTCGAATTCATTCCCGGAATCCTTCCGCTATCAAATCGGTGTTGTAGCGCATAAGTTCCAGATAGGAGCTCCTGCCCGGGATGCCCTCGCCCCCCACGGGGTCGAGCAGCGAAACGTGGCCGCCTATTTCGGCAGCAATACTCTCGGCCATGGCAGTGTTCGTTTGCGGTTCGGCGAATATGGTGGTTATTGCATGTTCCCTGGCAAGATCTATCAGTTCAGCAACCCACCGGGGCGAAGGTTCTTCACCCGGATGTTCGGAGATAACCGCTGTTTCCTCCAATTCGTAGCGTGCCGCAAAATATACCCAGGCAGAATGGTAGGAGATAAAAGAACGTCTCTTCAGCGAGGTGAAGCGTTTGTTTATCTCCCGGTCGAGTGCGGTCAGTTCTAGCTGATAAGCGGCACTATTTTCTGCAAAACATTCTTTCATTTGCGGAAGGGCATGTGACAGTTCCTCGGTAATGATCGGAACGATATGATCGCGTACCAGCAAGGGGTCGAGCCAGATGTGGGGATTTTCAACGCGCGCCGAATCATGTTCCGGAAAGGGCAATACTGACTCATGCATGTTTTCCATGAGGCGGGTGAGTTGGGGTTTTCGCTCTGCCGCTGCATCGGAAAGTTTCGTGGCCCAATCATCAAGCCCGCCGCCGATGCAGAAAAATATATCTGCTTGCGAAGTATTTTTAACCTGTGATGCGGTGGGTTCGAAAGTATGGGGATCTGCTCCGGGGGGGAGAAGGCAGGTCACGACAACGTAATTTCCACCAATGTTTTTGATTATATCAGCGATGGGAAAGATAGTGGCCATGACCGCTATCTTGCCGTTTCCATCCGGGCAAGCATCATGATGGTCATGGCAACCGCAGGCTGCCACGGCGATCAAGGCGCAGAACGCAACCATGGGGAAAATCATGGAATGGAGGGAACGATGGTTACGAATCGATTTCAAATTTTGCACTCCTTTCATTAACATCCTGACACCATTTTGGCAGAACAGAAAATGACAGATACCCGTTCTTTCTGTATTGATGGTTCCTGTTTCCCCTGATTCAGAGCAACCAACAGCCCCGCTCCGCCCACGCATCTGTCATGGCAGAGGAAAAACAATCTCCATCAGCAGCATTCAAGTTGATTGCCGGGGTCCGGATAACTGTGGGGTCCCCTCCTGTAAAGCAGTGAGCTACCGGCTCTCCCCGTATAAAACAGGTTCCCATCATTGCCATCTCCCTGGTACAATGATATTGCCATCACCTCTTCGTGATGACAGGTAGCAATTTTGTATCGATACCCCGGCAATTGTTTTTTAAAAAAAGGTTTAAAAACGGGTTGTATAGAAATATGTATTACTTGAAGGCAAATTATATTTTGGTTCGCAAGGGAGGATAAGCTCATGTTGGAAAAAAAGAATGTACTGAGAGGAATCACTGTATTTGCTCTTTTTTTGAGCCTGGTTTCTTTAATTTACGGGATCATTTATGTTGCCATGCCGGGGAAGGCTCCTTTTTTGAATTTCTTTGGTGTTCTGATCCTGCTGGCTTTCACGACCAACATTCTGGTTGTCTATCTGAACAATCTGTGGGGTGCAAGCGGCAAGCTGAATGCCTTCGGGACATTCTATCTGCTTTTTTTCTTCGTGGCCATACTGGGAATCTGGTTCGGTAACCTGCAGGCAACCAACACGCTTGACAATGTGGATTTCAACCGTACCATGCTCCTTGCAGTCTACCCATCATTTTTCGGTATTCTGGGCTTCGGGATCATCCATCTGCTCATGACCCTGGCCGGGATTTCCGATGATTTTCCCATCAGGAAGCGTTTTTCGTTGGAGGAGATAGATCAGAAAACCCCATTCCTGAAGAAGATTCTCCTGCTGCTGATCTACATCCTGTATCTTCCCTCGTTCTTCCTGGCGTATGTTTTGCTGACTTGCTATTTCGGCATGACCCAGATCCTCGTCTGTCAGTTTGGCATATTCTGGGCCTTTTATTTTTTCACTCTGGCGTTGTTGATATTGAAAATTTACAAGAAGACACCGAGCGGGCTGCGTTATCTGACGGGCATAACCGGCCTGGCCATTTTTATCATCTTTCTATCCCCGTTGTTTGCGATTCCACGTGCTTCCACCGCGGCGGAAGCCAATTTTGCCGCTGCTTTCGGGGAGGGGTGGCGCGCGGAAATTGATCCGTCGGACGAAGTTCTATTCCTGCCGAGCAAGATCTCCATTCCCGCATATTTTCTTGGAACACCACCGGTTGATTTTATTTACGAGCAAGACGTTCTTTTCTATGAAGGTACGGAGGGGGTGGACGAAGGGATACGCCTGTATTTCGATGTTTTCATGCCGGCCGAAGACAACCCCGATCTTCCCGGTTGGGGTTCAACCCTCATCCGCGTTCACGGTGGGGCATGGATAGCCGGGAGCAAGGGTGTTTTCAACATGATGCCCATGAACAAATATCTTGCCTCCCAGGGCTACACTGTCTTCGATGTGGAATACGGGCTTTCGGACCGCATCGATCTGCTCATGCTCAATGAAATGTATGATTTTATCGGTTTTCTGAACAAAATTGAAATCCCGGAGGCAGCTCTCTCTGTTTTATCACTGGGAGCACCGGAGTATCTGACCGGCCCATTTTCTCTTGACGACATGGTACGCCACCTGGGCATCTTCAGCTATTATCTGGAGGAACATGCCGCAGAATATGGCGCCAATCTGGATTCTGTGTTTATTTCCGGGGGGTCTGCCGGCGGGCACTTTACAACGGCCATGGCTCTGGCTATCTCCGGCGGGCAACACCAGGAACTATTCAGTCCTGAACTTGACATCAAAGGTTTTATCCCCTTTTATCCTGCAAACAAGGAGCAGCTCATCTTCGAGAAGCTGGGGGGAGCAGACGAGTGGAAAGATGTGGAACTGCTCGTGGAGAAGGACAGCCCCCCCTGTTTGATCTATCAGGGGATGAAAGATGGCATGGTTGCATACGAGACCTCGACTTCTTTCCAGGAGAGGTACAGGGAAGCGGGGAACAACGATTGTGCGATCATCTATCTGCCTCTGGCCGCCCATGCCAGTGATTTCTATTTCAACGGATATTTCAATCGCCTGTTCCTTTATTACATGGAACGTTTCATGGTGATGCAAAAGTAAGGAAAGATACGGTTCAGGGGAGCGGTTCTTCTTTACCTGTTCCGATCGTTACGGTGTTGGATTCAGGTGTGAGTATATGTATCCAGGTATTCCCCGGGGCAATCTTGAGCGGCTGCCCGCCTTCAAGGGTAAAACGGGTCTCTGTATCAAAGCTACCCTTTGACCATTGCAGGTTCCGGGAATGTCCGTTGCTGACGTGCAGCCCTTCCCCGTTTCCCACCAGGGAATATTCCCGGTGTACATTGGAAATAAGCCTTGCAGGCACGTACTGAATGATGACATTCTGCACGATGAGTTGCCTGTTGTCCTGCCCGTCGACATGGGGTTGGCCGTTGATAAAACGACGGTAGCCTTTTTCGCCTTCATCCCAGCGATAGAGCACACGATTGTAATTGCTGAAGTTGATCCCTATTTCTTCCGCGGAACCGAAGGTTTCTCCTTCGCTTTCGCTGATTTCCCAGAGCGGGGCCTGCCGGGTAGGCCGGTACAGCTGATAATGTTTGGCTCCGTCTATCATCCTGTCCATGTCGGTAAACAGGTTGTGGGGAGGGCGAAGGGTGTTTTCACGAAAAAAATAGGCGGGATTGGGTTGTTCGTCAAGATGATCATAGCCCTTTTTTCGCAACAATTCCACGCTCTGCCTTGATGATCCACAGTGGGCTACCACCGCATCGTTTTCTCTGGCCAGATGGGCATAGTAGGGGCGGATACTGCGTACGGGGCCAATCTTCCCCTCGTATTTATGGTGAAAGACGGCCAGAAACCGTGTGATTCCGCCCTCGGCAATGACCTCGTAGACGTAGGAGGCAACTTGCAAATTATGTTGCGGCCGGGCCTGTTGATGGTTATCGATCATCGCGGCAAGCGGGCGTTCCAGGAGTTCCCCTTCCATGGGAAGTCCGGTATACGGTGATAAAAACGGCTTGTTCTCCGTCTTGTCCGGAGGAGGTTCGTTCATCACTTCATCAGGTTTATGATCGGAAGGGAAGAGAAAATGATTGCCGATGATAAACAGTGCCAGCAGGGCAAGGAGAACGCAACTACCTATGACCAGTTTGCTTTTTAGCGGTGTGGGCAAGAGATTATCCCCTTTCATCATGTATTGGAATGATATCTAATTTTACCATTTACTGCCCCTGCTGTTCAAAGATGTTGCAGAGTCTTAAAAATCTCATCCTTTTCTTATCTCCACTTAATTTATGCTATAATAGAAAAAGTTAATTTATGGAGGTAATATATTGGGAACGCTCATTACTACTCATGCCCATGTTGATTTTGATGCACTGGCTTCAGTAGTAGCGGCTCGAAAAATATACCCCCGTGCGGTGATTCTTCTTCCCGGGCAGATCAATTGCAATGTCCGTTCATTTCTCAATCTTTACCGGGATTATCTGCCTTTGATCGAGACAGACCTCCTATCCGACCATTATCGTCTGGTTGTACTGGTCGATACACGCCGACCTTCGAGGCTTCACAGGAAAATCGGAGGGTTTCTGGATCGGGGCGCGGATCTGCACATCTACGATCACCATCCGGACCGGAAAAAAGACCTCGTTGGAAGCAAGATGGTGGTTGAACCCGTGGGTGCCACTGTCACGCTGTTGCTGGAGGAAATAAGAAACAGGAAATTACCCATCACCGAACTCGAGGCAACGATCATGGCCATGGGCATCTACGAGGACACCGGTTACCTGACCTTCAGTTCCACCACGCCCAGGGATGTCGAGGCCCTGGCTTATCTCTGGAAACAGACTATCAACCTGGATGTTATACAAAGTTTTTTGCAGAGGCCGCTCACTGCCGGCCAGAAGACCCTTCTGGAAAAATTGATCATGCAGACTGAATTTATCAACATAAACCAGCGTAAAATATTGTTCAGCTGGGCCTCCGCGGAAAGCTACATCCTGGGAATTGCAGATCTGGTTCACCGGCTTTCATCGCTGGAGGATGTGGAGGCGGCTTTCTGCCTTGTCAAGATGGAGGGTAAGATACATGTTGTGGCGCGTTCCTTCAATGAAGATATAAATCTGTTGGGTATCCTGAATTTCTGGAAAGCCGGAGGGCATTCCAGCGCAGCTTCGTTGACGCTGAAGTATGATTCAATATTTCGCGCGCGCCGGGAACTCATGGAATTGCTACGGCTCAACGTGCCCCCACCGTTGACGGCCCGGAATATCGCTTCTGCCCCCGTTAAAACAGTTTCTGTAGATACCTCGGTCAGGGAAGTGATGCAATTGCTTGAAAAATACGGACATAGCGGCTTTCCTGTAATGGACAATGAAAGGAAGCTTGCCGGGGTTGTCTCCCGCAAGGATCTACAGAAAGCTATCCGGCACAAGCTCGGTCATGCCCCGGTCAAAGCTTTCATGAGCAAAAAGGTAATCACAGCCGCTCATGACCAGTCGATCAGAAGCCTTCGCCGCCTGATGATCGATTACAATATCGGACGGATTCCCATTTTGGACGAGAAAGGCGGATTGTGCGGCATGGTAACCCGCACCGATATCCTGCGTTCACTCTACAGGATGGATGCGGAACGGGTCGATCTTCACAAACGGTTGGCCAACGTCGAACAGTACCCGGAAGCAGCCACGGCAGATAAAAATATAGAGGGGCTGAATGATCTTACTTCGTATATCAACCGAAAACTTTCACCAGGGATACAGAGGCTTCTTCTTTTGATAAGCCAGAACGCAGAGAAGGAGGGGAGCAGTGTTTATCTGGTGGGCGGTAGCGTCAGGGATATTCTGCTGGGCTCTTTCAAGCCGGGAGATCTGGATATCGTGGTCATCCCCGAAGCGATACCTTTTGCCCGGAAAATAAATGATATTCTCAAGGGCCACCTTCAAACTCACGATCCATTTGGCACGGCTTCAATCACGATGAAAGATGGGGTAAGGATTGATCTGGTAACCGCTCGCAAGGAATTCTATCCCACACCTGCGGCACTTCCCGAAGTGGAGGCCTCGGGCCTGAAAAATGACCTTTTCCGGCGTGATTTTTCTATCAATACGCTGGCCTGTTCCCTGAACAAGAATTCATTCGGCAAGCTATACGATTATTTTGGCGGATTGCAAGATCTGCAAGATGGTGTCATAAGAGTTCTCTACCATCTGAGTTTTGTCGACGATCCATTGAGAATACTACGCGCGATCCGTTTTGAAAAAAGGTTCAATTTTGAAATCGAAGAGCAGACACGACAATTCATCGAAAATGCTGTGGAAAAACGTATATTGATGCGAGTGAGCAGGACCCGGCTCAATGCCGAGGTCAGGTTGATATTCCACGAGAATGATCCTCCGGCTATCTTGAAACGGCTGGAAGATTTCGACCTGTTCTCTTTCATATTTCCCAACCTGGAACCGGATTTGCAGAAGTGGGAACTCCTGGAGGAGGTCAGGGAGACCGTGAACTGGGCAGGGAAAAGGCGGTGGGAAAAGGAACCTGACCCCGAAATAATATATCTGTCTGCATTGTACCACGATCTCCCTCCGGAGACGATACGTTTCATGGGGCACCGCATGCACTATTCTCGCAGCAAGATTGAAACCATGGTGTTGTCTTCCACTGTCCCGGAAGCAATTGAAAAATTGAGCCATGAGTCACCGGGCCCGGGTGAAGTGTTCAATGTACTTGATCCACTGCCACCGGAGACATTGCTGTTGCTGAGAGCTGCAGCTCCCAACCAACGGATAAAGGATTACCCCCAGTTTTATTGGGATCATCTCCACAAGGTGATTCCACAACTGCAAGGCAAGGATCTCAAGGAAATGGGGATCAGGCCCGGCCCTATCTATGGTGAAATCTTGAAGGGGCTCAGGGAAGCAGTTCTGGATGGGCGGGTCCGCTCGGTGGAAGAAGAGCGGAATTTTGTTTTTTCATATCTTGATCGGGACGGGGGAGGCAGATGACCTGTATTCTTTTATTTCCCGGGTTGGCAAGGTCTTGCAGGCCAACCTGAAGGGGTATATGACAGTATCCCCAGGAGGTTGGGGTTTTTCATCTGTCAGAAGAGGGATATTTTTGCCCATGAAATAAAATTGCGGGAGGAATTCAACGGCTGCTGGATGCCGGCGCAGAAGAAAAGGAGCCTTGCCAGTGCGAATATTATCCAATCCTGAAATACTGATTGCCATTGTACCGTCGTTGTTGATTGCTCTTACATTTCATGAATATGCCCATGCCCGCGTAGCCTATGCTTTCGGCGATACGACGGCAAAAGACATGGGAAGGATGACCCTGAACCCTGTTTCACACCTCGATCCCATCGGTACCCTGATGATCCTGATCGTCGGTTTCGGATGGGCACGGCCGGTTCCCATAAACCCCGGGCGGTTCCGGGATATACGTCGCGGCCTGTTGTGGGTTTCCCTGGCCGGTCCGCTGGCCAATCTGTTGCTGGGCTTTGCCGCTACACTGATATTTTCCTTTCTGATTGGCCATGGTGTGACCAACAGTCTTCTGCTCCTGTTCATGCAAACATTCATTCAGTTGAATATCATCCTTGCCATTTTCAATCTGTTGCCCTTGCCGCCCCTTGATGGTTCCAAGATAGTTGTCTCCATCGCTTCCGGTTCCGTTGCCAATTTCTACCGCAGGATAGAACCGTATGCGGGGATTATCCTCATAGCTCTGGTTCTCTTCGGGGGGTTGGGGAAAATATTATGGCCGCTGACGGAATGGACGATGAACCTCTTTGACCGGATCAGCTTTCAGATCGTGAGGTTCCTGTTGTTCTAGAAAGAAAACAAATGTTATAATCTTGGTATGGTTTGCATTGAACGGTTTTTCCATGTAGATAAAATAAGGACCGAGGTGTGATTGTTTATGGCTTCCAAAAAAGTGATGCTTAGCGGGATGCGCCCCAGTGGATATTTGCATCTGGGGAATTATCTGGGCGCGCTGCAAAATTGGGTCAAATTGCAGGATGAATATCGTTGTTATTTCTTCATTGCCGATTGGCATGCGCTGACCACGGAATACGAACACTCATCCCGGATAAAGGAAAATATCAGGGAGATGGTACTGGATTGGCTCAGTGCAGGTCTGGATCCCGACCGTGCCGTCATCTTCCGCCAATCGGATGTAAAGGAACATGCCGAGCTCCATCTTCTATTTTCCATGTTCACGCCCATTTCCTGGCTGGAAAGGTGCCCGACATTCAAGGAAGCACTCCGGCAGATCGAGGGCAGGGAGCTCCATACACACGGATTTCTAGGTTATCCCTTGCTTCAGGCAGCCGATATTCTGATTTACAAGGCGGACGCCGTGCCGGTAGGCGAGGATCAGGCTCCCCATGTGGAATTTACCCGGGAGGTGGCCCGCCGTTTCAATCACCTCTACCAGCCTATCTTTCCCGAACCTGCTACCAGGTTGAATCATTACCCACTGATACCGGGTGTCGATGGTCGAAAAATGAGCAAGAGCTATGACAATTATATCCGGCTGACAGAGGAACCGGAGGAGATTTCCAGAAAAGTGAGCATGATGTTGACTGACCCGGGAAGGGCGCGGCGAAATGATCCCGGAAACCCGGAAATTTGCCCCGTGTATACGTTTCACCGGGCGTTCGATGGTGAAAACATCGAACGGATTGCGGAAAATTGCCGTACCGCCAGGATAGGGTGTGTGGAATGCAAGGAACGGCTATCCCGAAAACTGATTTCTTTCCTGGAACCGATCTACGAGAAGAGGCGGGAACTTGAAGGATGGCCTGCCTATCTGGAAAAGGTGCTTGAACACGGAGCCCAGACGGCCCGGCGCGTGGCCGGGGCTACCATCGAAGAGGTGCGTGAGGCGATGGGGATCTAGGATCGACGCAACAGAGCATCAAAGACAGGAGCTGGTCTATTTGGGGTACATAATCAATTTGCCCGTTTTCGAAGGCCCATTTGATCTTCTCTATCATCTCATCAAAAAACAGGAGATCGATATCTGGTCCGTCTCCATAGCCGAGATCACCGCGCAATATCTGGACTATATAAGGCTGATGGAAGAATTCAACCTAGAGATCGCCAGCGATTTCCTGGTCATGGCGGCGACTCTGCTCAGATTGAAGTCAAAGCTGCTCCTTCCCGCCAGGCATGGCCTTGCGGAGGAAGAAGAAGACGCTGTCCTTTCCATCAACAGCAGCGAGGAACTGATCCGGCGGGTGTTGGAATACCGTGAGTTCAAGGATCCTGTCCGTTTTCTACGTGATCGGGAGGAGGAACAGCAGAAGATCTATTTTCGCTCTACCGGCCGGGCCAGGGTACTCTATATCACGAGGCAGGATTCTTTTCTTTTCCATGAAGATCTGGCAGCGGTGTTGTTCAATGCCCTGGAAAGAAAAAAGGCCAGGCTTCAGAGGGAGAAGTCAAGACCGTCAATTTCCCTGGTTGATGAATACCTGATCAAGGACAGGATCAAGAATATCATGCATGAACTGAAACAGAAAAGGGAAGCTGTCTATCTGGAAACCCTTTTCAATACAGGCAGGATAAGGGAAATAATTGTTACTTTCATGGCCGTTCTTGAACTCGCCCACCGGCGGGAAATCAGATTGTGGCAGCAGAGGAATTTCGGCCCGGTCCTGATCGAGCTTTACCGGGAGAACGGCAAGGAGAGGACTTAAACAAATGGAGAATGTTCATAAGATAGCGGTCATAGAGGCTTTGCTTTTTGTCCGGGAGGAACCACTGAAACTGAAAGAGATTGCTTCCATACTGGACGTTTCGGTGGAAGAAGCTTCTGTACTGATGGCGGAGCTGGATCGAGATTTTCACAGCGCCCATCGCGGTCTGCAAGTAGTGAACATCGATGGGGGATATCAGCTTGGTACCAAGCCCGATGTGGCTCCCTTTCTGGAAAAAATGTTTTACAAGGAGACGCTAGGCAACCTTACCATTGCCGCGCTGGAAGCGCTTGCGATCATCGCCTACAAGCAGCCGGTTACCCGTCTGGAGATAGAAGCTATACGCGGGGTAAATTCCGATGGCGTTCTTGACAACCTTGCACGCAGAAGGCTGATCGAGGTGAGCGGGCGCAAGGACACTCCCGGCAAACCCATGCTTTATTCCACAACCCCCGAATTCCTCAAATACTTTGGATTGAAAAATTTGGATGAACTGCCTCCCCTGCGCAAGGAAGGTCATTGATTTTCAAGAGGTTCCACACAACCCGACTCGGCCCCATCGCCATATCAAGGTTGATCTTTTCCCCGCCCCGGCCTACCCGGGCCTGGATGCCAGAATTCTTTTTTGTCCGCGGACAGGGAAGTTATTATCCGGCCCATTTCCATGCGGGTTATTTCCCCATCTTCGATTGATCGGGAGAGCCGGGGTACCCCGGCAGCACCGGGGAAAGGATATGACCACGCCGATTGTATAACAACCAGCAGAAGTCCCCAAAATAATCATAAATGATATTTTCACCGAATAATAATTATCATTGATCCGGGTAGAGGGTTAAAACAAGGGGGCTTATCCGTGTCCTTTATCGATCGGGGGGATCCTGCAAAGAAAAGAATGGCAGGCAGAAGCGGCGTTATCTTGATTCTCCTGTTCCTGATGTTTTCTCTTTCTGGCGTTGCTACCGGACAGGAAAACGATGTAGGGGAGACAATGCAAAAACCTGCCGTGTCTGCCGCATCGGCGGTGGTGATGGATCACCGAACTGGCCGCATACTGTACAGCAAGGGAATGAACCAGCAGAGATATATCGCCAGTACCACAAAAATCATGACGGCCATCATCGCCATCGAAAAAGGAAGATTGAAAGAGGTCGTCGTCGTCAGCGAAAGGGCAGCTTCGACAGGCGGATCTTCCATCTGGTTGGAAAGCGGGGAGAAAAAGACTCTCGAGGAATTGCTGTACGGGCTGATGCTGCGTTCGGGAAATGATGCGGCGATAGCTATTGCCGAACATATTGGCGGCAGCGTGGAAGAGTTCGTGGCACTCATGAACGAGAAGGCCCGTGAGATAGGCGCGGAGAAGACTTTTTTTGAAAACCCTCACGGACTCCACCACAAAAAGCATCGTTCCACGGCTTACGATCTGGCCCTGATATCCTCATATGCGATGAAAAATGAAATTTTCCGCCGCATAGTGGTTGCCCCGCGGGCCATCATAACCTGGCCGGAACATGAATGGGACCGTATTTTGCACAATCAGAATCGGCTGTTGCAACTTTATGACGGTGCAGATGGGGTCAAAACAGGTTGGACTACCCCGGCGGGAAGATGTTTTGTCGGTTCCGCTTTCCGTGAGGGACAGCGCCTTATCGTGGTTGTTCTTGATGCCCCTGATATGTGGGAAGATGCCAGCCTCCTGCTAGATTACGGTTTTGCTGCCTACAAGGTGGAACTCCTGATTGCTGCCGGACAGGTCATCAAGACGGTACAGGTTGATAAGGGATTGCAGGAGCAAGCTGCGGTGGCCGCGGGAGCCAGCTTTTATTACCCGCTCGCGGCTGGCGAACTTCCGGAAGTAAGATATAGATTTTGCCTTGAGGAACCGTATCGCGCCCCATTGAAAAAGGGAAAGAAGATTGGCACGTTGGAAATAATGTTTCATGATAAAATTATCGGATCGGTCGACCTGGTTGCCGGGGAAGGGGTCAGCCGCGCTCCTTTTTACAGGCCTTTGCTCGAACTATGGGAAAAGGTAATGCACTGACGTTGCGGAGGGAAACAGCATGGTCAACTACCTCTGGGTGGCGATGATCTGCCTGGCGATCATCGTTGCCGGTATCAACGGGCGGATCGATATCATTACCGCCAGTCTGTTCAAGTCCGCTGAAAACGCGGTGGCGGTGGCCATCCTGCTCGTGAGTGTAATGACTTTCTGGTTGGGGATAATGAAAATAGTTGAAAAGTCCGGCCTTATCGATGCGGTCAAATCTTTTCTGCGGCCACTGGCTTTGTTTCTGTTCCCCCGCTTGCCGCATGAACACCCGGCCATGAATGCTATTTTGATGAACATGAGTGCCAACCTGCTGGGGATGGGCAATGCTGCTACCCCATTCGGAATCAAGGCTATGGAAGAAATGCAGAAACTTAACGAACATCCCGCCAGGGCATCGGACGAGATGTGCACTTTTCTGGCCATCAATACCTCCAGTCTTACCATCCTGCCTTCAACAATAATCGCTTTGAGGGTAGCCAACGGTTCTGCCAACCCCACGGAAATCGTGGGGACTACCATTATTGCTACCTTCTGTTCCGTTACAGTGGCCCTCTTTTTTGACCGTCTTCTCAGACGACGAAGGGACCGGAAGTGATGTTTTTCAAGACGATTGAATTGGTTTCGGCCTGGATCATACCGGCGTTTTTGATTCTAACATTCTGTTATGGCCTCGGGCGCCGTATCAATCTTTTTGAAGTATTCATCGAGGGGGCCAAGGAAGGTTTTCCCATGGCTATCCGCCTTGTACCTTACCTGGTTGGTATGTTGGTAGCCATCGGGTTGTTGCGTGATTCCGGGGCGATGGATCTGCTGGCTCGCCTTCTTGCCCCATTGCTGAATATTCTGAACATACCGGTTGATATCATCCCCCTGATGCTGATGCGCCCCGTCTCCGGTAGCGGGGCTCTGGCGGTGACCACCGAGATACTGCAGATACACGGGCCTGATTCGTTTCTGGGGCGACTTGCTTCCACCATGCAGGGCAGCACCGACACTACCCTCTTTGTGCTGACCGTCTATTTCGGTGCCGTGGGCATCAGCCGTTCCCGCCATGCCCTTGCCGCAGGGTTGCTGGGGGACCTGGGCGGTTTCATCGCTTCCATCATCGTATGCAAAATTTTCTTTTCCTGAGCAGGAGAGCATGCCGGGGAGGCCTCCCTTTTTTGATCTGTATCCCTGTTTGTGTCGATGGTATTCAATTGTGATAAAATGATGATAATGTTTTGATCGTCGGCAAGGAGGCTGTCCACATTGAGGCTGGCAAAATATCTGGCTGCCGCCGGAGTAGCATCCCGGCGCCGCGCGGAGGTAATGATCCGCGAGGGGCTGGTCAAGGTAAATGGCCAGACCGTGGTCATTCCGCAGACCCTCGTTTCCCCGGACGACAATGTACTTGTTCGGGGTCGCAAGGTCAAGCTACCCCGGTCTTTCACCTATGTTTTGCTGCACAAACCGCCCGGTTACCTGACGACGATGAATGACCCGCGGGGCAGGCCCACGGTCAATGAGTTGCTGGATGGCTTGAAGGTGAGGGTTTACCCTGTCGGAAGGCTCGATCGGGATGTAAGTGGGGTACTGCTTTTCACCAATGACGGAGAACTTGCCCATCGACTGGCTCATCCTCGTTATGGTGTAAAGAAAACCTACCGGGTGAAGGTCAGGGGTATACTGTCCCGTGCAGATCGGAGAAGCTTGCGCAGAGGGATAATGCTGGAGGAAGGGCGGACTGCGCCGGCAGAGGTCAGCAGAGTGCGGCTGGATAGAGGTTCCAACTGCAGTATTTTTGACCTGACACTTGTACAGGGGTGGAAACGGCAGGTGAAAAGGATGTGCCTTGCCATTGCTCATCCGGTCATCCGCCTGGAAAGAACCTGTTTTGCATTCCTGGGAACGGGGAAATTGCCACCGGGCAGTTACCGGCACCTCGATGCTGGCGAGGTTGCCAGACTTCGCGAACTGGTGGGCCTCGAGATGCTACCCTGAATTGCCCGTTCCTGGCCAGGGGAGGAATTGTACTTTTGGAGATCATCATTATTCTAGTCATCGGCGTACAGGTGTTGCTGACCGGTATTTTGATCAGATACAAGATGTTTTCCGATCACGAAGGCGGGCAACTTTCTCCCCAAAAAAAGCAGGAAGCAACAGGAAAATCAAGGTTTGCAGGGATTGTCTTGATTTTTGTCGGTGTCCTTTCCTTTCCGGCAGCACTTCTGATCTACCTTCTACCGACAATCCGCCATATTCTTTTTTACATTTATGCTTTGGGTATCATCCCGGCGGGGGGAATATGGATCCACCTCAACGTGCGAAGATGATCGACCGGTGCGGGCATATATACAGCGATTTTAAGGAATATTAACGGATATTGTAGTAATCTTAAACAATATGCCCCTTTTCAGGCAGGATATTTGTTGAACCTTAAAGAAACCAAAAATGAGCTGGAAGGAATGCGTGTCTGGGTGTACAATGCTGCGAAAAGGGGTGGTGAGCTTGTTCAATCTCGAGAAGGAAAAAAATGTAGATTTTTTGATCCTGCACGGGGATCTTAAAAATGAACAACAAAGGGATCGTTATAGCTGGGAGAAGGACGATCAGGAAGAGGCCCGAACAGGAACGGGTCAGGAACAACCGGAACAGCCATTATATCCGAACACGCAAGCATGGGTAGAGGAGAAGGTGCCGGACGTGAAAGGGTTGAAGAAGATTCGTTTGAGAGTACGTTATGATTACCGCGGAACAACTGCCAGGGGGCGTTTTTTCTTTGGAAAGAAAACGACCGAGGAGGTAGCCGAGGAGATAAGGGAACAGAAGATGATGTTATGGCAGAGCATTCCCATGCAGGGCATTCAGGTCGAAGATATAAAAGTGCTGGATATATACACGTTTATCGAGTACCATGACGGGGTTGATGAAGAGGTTTCCTATGCACCGATAGAAATAACGATCACTGCCGATTCATTGGAAGATTGCATCCATGTAATTTCGCGGGAGGAGTTCCGCCGTGTGGCAATCCTTGAACCGACATCAATGCAACTTGATGCCAGAGACATCGAGAAGTTGTTTTTCAAGTTTAGCCAATATATAAAAGCTGTGCACGAGGAGTATCGCTAGCGGGAAGTATACAAACAAGGTATAAAAAACCCCCTTTAACGTAAAAATTAATGGAGAGGTTAAAGGGGGTTTCGTGTCATGAACAGATGGTTCGGACGTTTTTCGCGCCGGGTAGAAAATTATGTCTTTTATTTTACGGTTATTTTCATCATCTTGATGGTGTTGATACAGGCCCTGATGATCAACAGTGACGTGAGGCAGTACCTGAGCCGGGTTGATGTCCTTGAAGGGGAGCCGTACACGCATCTTCACGGTGAAGGAGATACGCTTGATGAAACGGAAAAAATGACCGGAGCCGGAAGTGGCACGTTTCAGCCCCCCATGGAGATAACGCTGAAGGCACTGGCACCTCAAACACGCTTGAAGATCATGATCAACGGGGAAGAGAGGGCTATAATGTACGATGAACCACTGACGGTCACTGTTGAGGCCGGGGATCTTGTTGAAGTGGAGAGTGATGAAAACTGCAACAAACCGGCAAGAATACGGGTCATAGGGGCGGTGGGATTGCAGCAGCCCAGGGTAGGTGACGAGATCATCGTTCTGGGAGACAACCAGTTGATCGGTTGGGCCATACCCGAAGATTTCACAAACATTGAAGATTAAATCCTTGTCAAAGCAAGAATAATGTTATATTATATTGCTGCTACAGGTTGTTTCGGTTACGGTCGCAAGGAGAGGTAAAGGATCTATCGAGTTGGTGAACTTGAGAGAGTGGAACAGTTTATGGTCAGGGGAATAAGAGGAGCCATCACAGTCAGGGAAAATTGTAGTGCGGAGATCATTCAGGCGGCGCAAGAGCTTATGGAAGAGATGACCGGTGCGAATGGAGTGCAGTTAGAGGACATCGCCGTAGTATTGTTTTCATTAACCTCCGATTTAAACGATGTTTTTCCCGCCGAAGCGGCCAGAAGAGCCGGCTGGAAAGACGTCCCTCTTTTTTGTTGCCGGGAGATAGATGTACCCGGAGCCTTGGAAAGATGCTTGAGAATATTGATTCTAACCAATACAAGTCTGAAACAAAGTGAAATCAAGCACATTTATCTGCGTGAGGCAAAGATTCTGAGAGAAGATATATAAAACACCTGGTTTGTCCAACCATGGTGTTTTTTTATGAAAAAGGACAAACCGGTTTTTGTGGGGAGGGAGTCATCTGTATATCGCCATTGATGGCCCTGCCGGTGCAGGCAAGAGCACTGTGGCCCGTATGCTGGCCGGAAAGCTGAAGATCGGCTACCTGGACACGGGGGCCATGTACAGGGCTGTAACATTGAAAATATTGCAGGCCGGGACGCAGATTGAAGACAGGGAGGCATTGGCAGGCCTTCTGGAAAATACGATTATTGACATTCAAGCGGAAGAAGATCGTCAGCGTATATTCCTTGATGGGGAAGAGGTGACCGAGGCTATAAGGGCGCCCGGGGTAAATACTGTTGTCTCACAGGTTTCTGCCATTCCCATCGTGCGCGAATATCTGGTAAGGCAGCAGCAGGAGATTGCCCGCAGATGGGGAGACGTGGTCATGGATGGGAGAGACATAGGGACTGTCGTGCTGCCCGATGCCGAATACAAGATTTACCTGGATGCGTCCCCTGAAGAAAGGGTGAAGCGGCGTTGGAAGGAATATCTCGGAAAAGGGTGCAGCATAACTGCCGATGAAGTCAGGCAGGAGATAACGCGGCGTGACAAGATAGACAGTGGAAGGGAAGTATCACCACTCAAGGCAGCTCCCGGAGCGATGGTCCTCGATACCACGAAGATGACTTTGCCCGAGGTTGTTTCCACCATGGTTGCTTACGTACGGGGTGAAAAAAAACATGAAACACGGTAAAAAACGGGAAGAGGGCGGGGCCCTTTACAATTTTGGCCTGTTTCTCTTTTCCCTGTTCTATTTGCTAATTTACCGGATGAAAGTCACCGGCAGGGAAAATGTGCCCTGGACTGGCCCGCTGATCGTCTGTTCCAACCACATCAACTGGTTCGATCCGACACTGGTGGCCAGGGCGATAGGCAAGAGAAGGCAGGTTTGTTTCATGGCCAAGGCGGAGCTGTTTGATATACCGTATTTCGGGAACCTGATCAGCAAGCTGGGCGCTTTTCCCGTAAAAAGGGAGGAAGCTGACCGCCGGGCACTCTTGACGGCATTATCCATCCTGGATCAGGGTAAAGCGGTGGGACTTTTCCCCGAGGGGACCAGGAGCAGGAGCGGCCAACTGTTGAAGGCTTTCGATGGGCCGGCTTTTATAATTTTGAAAAGCGGTGCGCCGGTTCTTCCAGTGGCTATCAAGGGTCCTTACCGGCTTTTCAGGCCGATCAGGATAAATATCGGTAAACCGATCTTTGTAGATTTTGAATATGAGCGGGAGAGCAGAAAGGCCCGGAGGGAGAAAATCAAGGAAGTCAGCAAGCTGGTCATGGAGAACATAGAAGGTTTACTGGAGGATGCTGTGTAGATTTTGATGGTTGCGGGGGGAGTGAACACGGATGCGGATATTGTGTTATGAACATTCAGGATTCTGTTCAGGGGTTCAGAGGGCGGTGGACATGGCTCTTGAAATGGTCAAGGAGGGCAAAGATGTCTACACCCTTGGTCCCCTGGCTCACAATGAGGAGGTAGAAAAATATCTGAATTCAAAGGGGGTAAATCTGGTTTCTTCACTTGATGATGTCAGGGAGGGCCATCTGATTATCAGAACGCATGGAGAAGGGCCCGAAGAACTGGAAAAAGCGTCCCGGATTCCGGGGGTAACCGTTCACGATGCTACTTGCCCACGCGTTAAAAAAGTACAGTCACTGGCCCGGGAACTTACCGATCAAGGTTACCAGGTTGTGATATGGGGCAAACCGGAACATCCCGAGGTGAAAGCGATCCTGAAGTGGACACAGCACAGGGCTATTGTTGTCTCCACGATGCAGGAACTGAGCAGGAAGAAGATCCGTGCTCCTTCGGCTTTTATTTCCCAAACCACTCAGGAACGCCAGGGTTTCGAAAATGCCGCCAGAAGGTACAGAGAATTGTATCCCGATTGTAAAATGTATGACACTCTCTGTCCGACAGTAAAAAAATTGCAGGATGCGGCCGAAAAGATGGCTTTGCGGGCGGACCTGATGATCATAATCGGTAGCCCCCTCAGCAGCAATACAGAAAAATTGCTGAGGCTGTGTATAAGAAAAACACCTTCGTATCGCGTTTCCAGTGCGAAGGAGTTGCCGGAAGAGCTGTTCCAGGATGTCAAGGTAGTGGGAGTTATTGCCGGGGCTTCAACCCCCGGCTGGATAATTAAGGAGGTACTGACTGAAATGTCGAAGATTAACAGTGAAAAAAATAATGGGGAAGAAACTGCTCTGGACTGCAATGAGACGGAGCAGCCCGAGGAAGAGAAGACCGCTGAAGAGGAGATGAACACCGATACCGGGGAGCCCGTGGCATCCGCAGAAGAAGTTGTGGATGAGGAAGTGAAAGAGCAGCCTGCCGAGGAAGAGGCGGTGGAAGATACCGCGACCGGAAGCATGGCAGAAGAGAGTGCCGGGGCAGGGGTGGAGGAAGAAAGCGAGGCGATGGTGGAAACGGAAGACGATGACCAGGAATTTTTCTTTCTGGACGAGATCAAGGTGTATCAGAGCGGAGACGTTGCCAGTGGTACCATCGTCAGTGTTCAGGATGACGGCATCATGATCGACATGGGTGAAAAAATGGAGGCGTTTCTCCCCGGCGGGGAAGTTTTTCTTTACGAGGGAGAGACGTTAAAGAGCAAATACGCTCCCGGCGACGAGCTCGAGGTTCTCGTCATCAGCGTCGATGACCAGGAAGGTGAGGTAGTGGTCTCCCATCGGCGGCTGGAACGGAGAAAATCATGGGAGAAACTTGAAAATGCATTGAAAGAGGAAGAAACGCTGACCGGGAAGGTAAAAGAAGTCGTTCCCAAGGGTATGATCGTCGATCTGGGTGCCGGAATCAACGGTTTTGTGCCGGGTTCCCTGGTCGATATCAGGTATATCCCGGACTTTGGCGAATATCTGGGCCAGGAAATATCTTTCAAAGTTATAGAACTTGACCAGGAAAAAGACAAAGTTATCCTCTCTCGCAAGAAGTATGTCGAGGAGGCCAATGCTGCCAAAAAGGAGGAGACCTTGAAGATCCTGAAACCGGACATCGTGGTTACCGGAGAGGTACGCCGCCTGACCAAGTTCGGTGCTTTCGTGGATCTGGGTGGGATCGATGGCCTGGTGCATATTTCGGAGATTTCCTGGCGAAGGATCAGACACCCCGAGGAGGCTCTGAAGATTGGTGAAAAGGTGAAGGTAAAGGTTCTCCAGGTCAAGCCCGAGGAAGAGAAAGTAAGCTTGAGTATCAGGCGCACGGGGGAGGATCCCTGGGGCCAGGTTACGAGGCGCTTCAAGATCGGTGAAGTCATCGAGGGCAGAATCACGCGTCTGGTTGATTTTGGTGCCTTCGTGGAAATTATGCCCGGTGTCGAGGGGCTGGTCCATGTTTCACAGATTGCTGACCATCATGTCAAGCATCCTTCCGAAGCGCTAAGCGAGGGGGCCACGACCAAAGTGAAGATTATCGATCTGCGGCCCGAGGATAAGAGGATTAGCTTGAGTATCAAGGATGCAAATCCCGTGATCAGGGCGGACGACGATATTTCCAACGACCAGGACAACGATAGCGGTGTGACACTTGGCGATGTTTTTGGCGATCTCTTCGACAATGATAAAAAATGAAAGAATGAATGGTTTTGAGCCTGAAAGAAAATACCTTGCCGCCTGGCCGGGCTGGTCATGACCCGCCCTGCCTGGAAACCGGAAGAATATCTTTTTCTGTAGCGGCCCCTCCGTTCCGGTAACATACCATTGCCTGTTGGCGGTCACAAGCAATGAAACAATCCGCACCGGTTCAGTGCCGATGTTTCACGCCGGAGCGGTTGAATGTGGCGGGTGTGATGTGCATGTTCGTGGAACATGGCATCGCGATTTCCAGAGATCCTGTGGAGCACGGGTATCCCCGGTCGGACCGTGCCACTTGATTTTGTCTCGAATTGGGCGAGGAACGATTTGCCGGGTACTTCATGGGAGGGGAAATTTCCGACCCGGTGACAAATCAAAGAAAATTTGCACGGATTCATAACGGTACCTTCTACTTCGTTTGATTGTTAGCAATCGTATGATTGGATTTTTGGCCAACGTATGGCGGCACGGCCCGCTATCTGTACCTGTAAAAAGTATGCTTTGAATGAAGAAACAACCGTTTCGGTGGCGGTTGTTTTTTTGTATAAAGAAGGGTAGATAAGGAAAATCTAAGACAAGAAAACTGAAAAAGGAGTGTCGCCATGCCCGTAGGAACGATTGTTCTGATCGTGATTTCAATTCTTATCTATCTGGGTTTTGCCCAGAGGATCCTTGACCGCATGGGGTTGAGCGACCGCGCTGCCTTGATTTTTATTGCAGCGATGATCGCGGGAAGTTACCTGCCGGATATACCAATAACGTCCACGTTGTCCATAAATACAGGCGGTGGTGTCATTCCAATTGTCCTCATCGTCTACCTGTTCCTGAGGAGCGATTCTGCCAACGAGAAGATACGCGCCGGGGTGGCACTTCTTGTTTCTGCCCTGGCTGTATATGCAATGTTGAAGATCCTCCCTGCTGAACCGACATTTGCCATTCTCATGGATCCGCTTTACCTGGTGGCGATCATGGCCGGGATAATCGGTTACCTGGCAGGCCGCTCCCGCAGATCGGCGTTCATTGCCGGGGTGGGGGCGATCGTCTTGACCGATATCTTTACCCGCATTGAATTGTTTTTCACCGGCGGAAGGGCAACAATGGTGATAGGGGGGGCAGGCATATTCGATGCCACGGTCATCTCCGGTCTCGTGGCCGTTGCCATGGCGGAGCTGATCGGGGAGATAAGGGAAAATCTTGCCGCACGGACTCAACAGGGAGAAAGCGAGCACAATGTAGACGATCAAAGGGGGCCATATGATGATGAATAGGTTCAGGAAACTGATCGGCTTCTTGCTGGTCTGGACAATTATATTTCTGGCCTTCTCGATTTACATCCATTCTACCTTGCCGGTGGTAGAGTCTTTCTTTGAACAACACAACCTGGATGAACGCCGGGAAGGCTATTTTATGGTTAAAAATGAGGAAGATGAGCGTATTATTCTTGTCACCGCCCGCGTCTTGCATGTTGGCGATGAGTATATTGATGCCGACAACGTCAATTATCGTATTGTCAGAATCACCGATGATATCGCCTGGGCTCGTCAGCTAGAAGTCAAGAAAGGGCTTTCACTGCCAATCCGTCTGACGGGGCATGGGATTCACGGGACCGAGGAAGAAGACAATTTCCGCGAGGAGGACGTTGCTCCCGTGGAATCACGGCATCCAAAAAAGATCGCCGTCTATCACAGCCATGGTGCAGAGTCCTATGTACCCAGTGATGGAAAGTCATCCATAGACAGGGGCGGGGGGATAATTGATGTGGGCAGAAGTTTTTGCCGGGGGCTGGAGGATCGCCGCATAAACGTGATTCATTCCACGCAAACACATATCCCCCATGATGCCGGGGCCTACCATCGTTCACGGAGGACGATGGAGGAGATGATCAAGGATCAACCGATGGCTTTTTTCGATATTCACCGTGATGCAGTTCCTGCGAAAGAGTATATCGAGCAGGTTGCCGGCAAGAACAGGGTTCAACTTCTACTCGTGCTTGGCAGGCAGAACCAGAATGTCGATAATAACGCACGATTTGCCGAGGCGCTCAAAGGGGAAGCTGACCGGAAATATCCCGGCCTGGTAAAAGGCATCCTCAAAGCGCAGGGTAACTACAACCAGGACCTTTCGCCCCGCTCCATCCTTCTGGAGATAGGCGGCCATGAAAACCAGCGGGAGGGAGCGGAGGAGACGGCCCGTTTGTTTGCAGGAGTGGTGGCCGACTACTTCGAATCGGCAAGGGGCGGGGAAGGGGAAGTAGCCGGCCAGAGAAACACAGTGCTTGGCGAAGGCGGGATCTCCGCTGTTTCCGCCCTCCGTTTTCTGGTCATTGTTCTCCTGGGTGCCTTTGTATTTCTGTTGATTTCAGCGGGAAGCTGGGACGAAGCCATGAACAGGTTGAGACGTTTTTTGAGCCGGGAATTTGCCGATCTGCGGGGCAGAGAAAAAGAATAGTTGTTGTCACAGGGATTGTACAGGGAGTTTGAAATCCAATGGAAAAATATTTGCTGGCCTCGATAGCGGGGGTAGTGGGTGGAACGATCGGGCGTTACTACATGCTCCGTTCCGATTATCGTCAGTATCCCTCCTATCCTCATGGTGTAGTAACCCACATGTCATTGGGGTTGATAGCGGCGCTTCTGGGGGCAGTTGCCATACCCGCACTGGCGGAGAGGGAGTTCACGGCGGTCACTTTCCTGGCCCTTGCAGCGACACAGTTTCGCGATATAAGAGAAATCGAGCGAAAAACATTGGCCAATATAGACCGTTCGGAACTCGTGGCCCGCGGCCCGGATTATGTGGAGGGGATTGCCCGTGTGTTCGAGTCCCGCAATTATCTTGTAATCTTGATTGCGATAATATGCAGCGGGTTTACCTACTACGGGGGTATCGAGATGGCGCTGGTAGCAAGCATACCGGCGATATTGATATGCAACAGGTTGATGCGCGGCAAACAGGTGGGGCAGATTGCCAGGGTACGGCCCGGAGAAATCCGCTTTGAGGGTGTGAACCTTTATGTGGAGGACATCCATTTCATGAACCTGGGAACCAGGAAAGCGCGGCATCGGGTCATGGATCGAGGGTTGGGAGTGATCATCGAACCTCTTGATGATAATGCCAGGGAAACGCTGGCCAATCTTGGGCAGAGAAAGGCGATTGCCCATGAGGTGGCCTGTCAGCTGGGCGTATATCGCGATGTGGATACCGCCGAATTCATGCCGATTGTACGGCGAAATATGGATACCGGCAGGATCGGCCTGGTCATTTTGCCCATCGAGAAGGACCTTGGGTGCCTTCTCAAGGCAGTAAAGAGAGTTCCCGTGCTGGAGAGTGCGCTCTCCAAACCTCTTCAATCCCCGGCAGGCAGTGGTGCAGCAGATTGACGATGAATCTTTCCCCCGGGGAAATTGCCTTTACCGAAATGTGGATTCCGCTTCGTGGAAGGAAAAATAGTGGAGACAGAGCTGACCAAGTACATTCTGGCTGTGGTTACAACCGACTCTTCCCTGGTTGCCGGTGGCGGCGCACCTGTTTTTCATGTTTCCGATGCCGAGGAACAGGAGAAGGTGGCCACATATCTGGCGCGGATAACGGAAGGAGTAGTTCATGATCTTGAAAACGGTGTATTCATCGTGGTCAAACATTGAATAGGGCGTTATGAAGGTTGTTTACTATCATCCCAGGCACCTGGCCGCATCCTTCATCGCTGCCTACCTGCATGCAAATATGAATGACGCCCTGATCGATATGGCAAAAACAGGGGAAATACTGAAAGGGTTCCGGCGGGACAGGCCCTTCATCCTATATTTCGGGCGGGGGAAAAAAGGGGAGGAGGTCTACATGCTGAACGGAGACTGTGCAGAGGGAGTTATCAGGAGGACGATCAACAATTTGATGTCTGCCTCTGGCGGGAATCCCGCAGATTTGTTGCTGGTCAACCCTCTGCCGGGGTGGCAGATTCTACTTCAATTCGCCGAGGCTTCGGGGATTCCCCGCATCGAGGAAGCGGCATATCGCGGTTGCCTGGCTGAAATAAAGGCTACTGTTGAAAGATCCTTCTTGCGATTGCAAACATGGTAGATAGAAATAGGAGGAAGGATGATGTTTGTCATTTACCAATGTTACGGCGGAACGCATTCATCGGTTGTTGCTGCCAATATCCATTTGTATAGATTGCCCACAACCCGGACACCTCATTTATGCGAGATTCTGAAGATTCCTCATTTTGACCGCCTGGAAAGCAGGGAAATTGGCATCCTGAGCTGTATAGGCATTGATGGCCACGGGAACCATGTTTTTTCTCTTGGTAGCGGTTCCAGGGGAAATGAAGTGAAACAGATCATGAAAGAATTGCTGCCATTACTTGGGCTCCACGTGAAGAAGATCGCCATCATCAATTGTCTTGACCAGGTAAATGTCCTGGCTCGCATCGGGGGTTTCATTTCCAGATTTTTGGGGCTGGTTTTTCTGGGAAGGCCACTGGTAGCCCTGGGGATCAGGTTGCGGTATTCTGCTTTGGTAAATAAAGTGCAATCCTTCAAGGAAGGCAGGACTGACTACATTATCTAACCAACGGGTATTGTCATTTTTCAGGAGGTAGTTTCACGGTTGGTGGGGACGGATCTCAAGTGCTGATAGATGCCTTCTCCATCGATCATACCAGCGACGACCAGGCCCGTGTTCTCCACAAGGCTGACCTCGTATGGGGAATGGTGGGGGGTCAGGTCGGGGCCTTCATAAAGGATCCTTACGGTGGGGCGGGTGGAAAACCCGGGGGTGTTGTTGATCACCAGGCCGCTTTCCTGATTGTTCAATACCACGTGTGTCCCGACCGGAAAAGAAGGAATGAAGGAAAGGAAAGCGTTGAGCACATCAATATTGAAGTCGACACCGCCCACCGAAAGAAACATTTCAACGGCATTGTGAGGGTAGTAGGCTTTGCGGTAAGGGCGGGTAGAGGTGAGGGCATCGTATACATCCGCAATGGAGACTATCTGTGCCATGCGATCAATTTCCTTGCCTTTCAAGCCAAATGGGTAACCATGCCCCGCATGTCTCTCGTGATGTTGTAGAATTATGTTTCCCACCGCTTCGGAGGTGAAGGAACCCCTCTGAAACCGTTCATAACCTTTTCGGGTATGTTCCTTGACGATGCTGAATTCTTCCCTGGTAAGCACTGTCGGTTTATTCAATATATCGCCGGGTATATCCAGCTTGCCAATATCATGGATGGAGGAACCCAATGCGATCTGGACCAGTTCATCCCTGGATAAATTCAACTTCATGCCGGCAATAACAGAGAGGATGCATACGTTGACACAGTGGTCATACGTATAGCTATCGGAAGATTTGATATCCTGAAGATTGAGAACAATTTCCTTCCTGTTCAATATCTCATTCACTATCCTGTCAGCGGTTTTGATCAAGGATTTTTCAAGGTCACCCAGGAACTTGAAACGTTCCTTGACAGAGAAATAATCGTAGATTATTCTTTTAGCTTCCAACCTGCTCTCATCGGAGACGACATCACTGTATTCGACCCCTTCGAGCCGTTCATCACGGATGTAAACATTGTTGATCCCGAGCCTTTTCAAATTGTTGATATAATGATTTTTTAGCTCTATACCTGGTTTCAGGAGGGGTTCGCCGGTGGGGCTGAATATTGTCCGAGCTACGATCATGCCAGGTTTGAGTTTGTTGGTATCAATGCGTCTCATGGATTATTCTCCATTAGTTCATCTTTCCCAATAATATTAACATAATTGGAGACAAAGCAAAAGATTTGTTTGGACGGTTTGGAAAATAGAGAAGGTTCCGATACCTTCAACAAAAATACCTCTAACCAGGTACAGTATAATTCCGTGGAAAGTATTCGGCAAGATAAATATTTTGAAACCATTCATGAAAAAAAATACAGGCAAGCTTTTCCCGGCTTGAAAGTTGAAGGTGAGGAGGGGCTTCAGTATACTCCCGTTGTTCATGCACGGGAATTCATGTACAGCACCCGTCAATTCTATCCATGAAGATTGAAATCATGGATATCGTTGATGTCAACGTTGCAGATTGCAAGTGCGGTTTTCAATGGGGAAAATTTCCGGTAGCCATGGCAGGGAATTTCATCGGGGGCATTGCCTTTATTTTTTGGTCAATCCACCTTGAAAATATTTGGTTGTGAATATATACTTTTCATTGGAAACAGTTGATTCTGTACTAAACTATTTCCGTTCCGTTCATTTCGAAATTTCGGGGCTGTAAGTCAACCATTTTCTCCAAAATGAGCAAAACAGGCATGGGGTGAGCTCCCTGGACACTGAAGAGAAAAGAATTGCCGTCATTGCTTGCGCTGTTGTGATGGAAGAGATATCAACTTTGATTTCGGGGGATATGATCCGGCGTACCATAGATCCTGAAGGGCATGTTTCCCCCCGTCGGCTGCGAACCATCCTGCAAAACAATATCGATGAACTGTCTGAAATGTACGCTGACAGGGGGTCCCATCTCGACATTCTTCTTGGGTTTGGCCTGTGCGCTCAGGCCCTGGTGGGAATCAGGGCGGCTCAAAACTGCACGCTTGTGATCCCCCGGGTGGACGATTGCATCGGCATTTTTCTTGGTTCACGGAAAGCTCACAGGGAGCAGTTGTTTCATGAGCCGGGGACATGTTATCTTACCGGAGGGTGGGCGAAAGCGGAGGCTACACCTTTTCATGAATTTGAACGCGCCGTGCGTCTCTGGGGAGAGGAAAGAGCACGGGAACTTTTCAAAACTTCGATGGCAAATTACAGGCGCCTGGCCCTGATCGATACAGGCCTCCACAAGGTGGATGATTACCGTTGCTATGCGCGGAAGATGGCGGGTTTATTTCAGCTGAAATATGAAGAGATCAGCGGTTCTGCAAGACTTGTGAAAAAGATGTTTGCCGGAGAGTGGGGGAGGGAATTTGTTGTGGTAAAACCCGGTGAAAGTTCGGCACTGGAACACTTTTTGGGCAATTGAACCTGCACCGAAACAACAATGAAAGGGGAGAAAAGAAGTGGAAAAGTTGAAAGAATTCATGATCGCAGTAGAGGAAGAACCAACCCTGGACGAGGTCAGGAGGCTGTTGTCGGAGGGGGCGGAACCCCTGGACCTGGTGGAAGCTTTGCGGGAGGCCATGTCTGCAATAGGCGAACGTTTTGAAAAAAAGGAATATTTTTTGTCCGAACTGATCATGTCAGCGGAGGTTTTCAATCAAGCCATGGAGCTGATCGTTCCTCGCCTGGAAGCGGGGGGTACCGGAGAGAAGAAAGGGAAAGTGGTCATCGGCACGGTTCAGGGGGATATTCACTATATTGGCAAAAATATCGTGGTTTCACTGCTCAGGTGTGAGGGTTATGATGTCTATGACCTGGGTGAAGATGTGAAACCGGAAGCATTTGTGCAAAAATTGGAAGAAACCGGTGCCCGGATCCTTGGGCTTTCCGCTCTTCTCACGGTTGCCTTTGAATCCATGAAAGAAACTATTGACAGGGTGGAGGAAGCGGGACTTCGGGAGCAGGTGAAAATCATGATCGGGGGGGCACCGGTGGATGAGGCTGTCGTCGATTACTGTGGTGCCGATGCTTACGGCAAAGATGCTACCGAAGCGGTACGGCTGGCCAATTCTTACCAACAATAGACGCAATAATGAACCCAATACAAGCAAGGGAGATGCGAGAAAATGGCTCGGATGACGTCTGAAGAAAGGATCAATACCGCGATCAAGCTTGGAAAACCCGATCGGGTACCGGTAGTGCCCATCCTGGATATGTTCTCCAGCCGGTATGGCGGTATAACACAGCATGAAATGCTGTTTGATTTGAAGAAAGCTGACAGGGCCCTGGAAAAAACCATCGAAGACCTTGGGGCAATCGATGGCATGAATCTTTCGTACGCCGGTATGGGGCCGATGATGAGTTTGATTTTTTTGGTTCCACCCATGCTTCCCGGCATTGATGGATATCCCGAAGATGCCCTCTGGCAATTCGTGGAAGAAACGGTCATGGAACCCGAGGAATACAAGGATGTGGTGAAAAAAGGCGGTATGCGCTGGATGCTGGGCAAATTGCGTGAACACAATCCCATCATGGCCAGCCCCTCCAGGTTGGTAAAACAGATGGGCAAGCTGATATCCTTCGGGCTGCAGTTCAAACGTTCAACCCGTGCCTGGCGAAAAAAAGACGTTGTTTTCCTGGTAGGCCCCAATCTGTCCTTTACCCCGATGGAATGGATTTCCCTCGGCTTGCGTTCATTTACGGATTATATCATGGATCTTTATCGTTATCCGGAAGATATTCAGGCAGTCTCGAAGGAGTTCATAAAACTGTTCAAACCCCTGGGATTGATCCTCTCCAGGCTTTCCGGGATACCCCGGGTATTCATGGGGGGAACAAGGACCAGTGCTTCTGCCATCAACCCCAAGCAATTCGAGAAATTTGCTCTTCCGGAATGGTTGGAGATGTGTGAATACTATGTTAGCAAGAATATTACTCCAGTATTGCATCTGGACAGCGACTGGACTCCTTTCCTTCATTATTTCAAAGAATTTCCGCGGGGAAAATGTGTCCTCAACCTGGATGGGGTAACCGATATCTTTGAAGCGAAAAAAGTTCTCGATGGGCATATGTGTATCATGGGCGATGTTCCGGCTACCATGCTCAAGTTGGGTCAGCCCGAGGAGGTAGAGGATTACTGCCGGAAACTTTTCCGGGAAGTCGGTTCCGACGGGGGCTTTATCCTCAGCTCAGGTTGTACAGTCCCTGTTGATTCCAAACCGGAAAACGTGAAAGCGATGTTGCAATCGGTACATCGACACGGCGTTTATCCCATACGGGGGTAGTTTCTTGCCCGATCAGACCCTTTTCCCCGGAAAAAAACGTGGCTTGACCGTTCCGGGAAATAGTTGATCAGAACCCGGAGGTAAAAATATTGTGGGCGATTTCAAGAAAGTTGTTTTTGAACCTGGAAAGAAGACGATCAAGGTCAGGCAGGGGAGCAGACTTGATGAAGTTGCCCGGGATGCCGGTTTGGAATTGGAAACTGTCTGCGGCGGTTCGGGAAAATGCGGGAAATGCAAGGTTTTGATCGCCGACGGGGCAGGCAAACCCACGGTGGCAGAGCGTTCCCACCTGAGTTCCTCGGATCTGGAGCAGGGGTACCGCCTGGCCTGCTCTACCATTGTTGATAGAGATATGCGGGTGATTCTGCCTGAACAGTCCCTGGCGGCAAAGGAAAAGGGGCGGTTCAAAGGCCCGGAACCGGATCTTGTTCCGGAACCGGCATTGCGCAAGGAATACCTTCAGCTTTCTCCTCCTGACCTCGAAGATCAGGCCTCTGACAGTGAAAGGCTACGACGTTGTTCCCGGGGGCAGAGATCAAAAATGCTGCCCCTTTCCGTGTATCGGAAGTTGCCTGGAGTACTGCGGGAAGAAAATTTTCGTGTTACCGTGATAAAAGACGGCTGCGCAATCCGGGGTGTGGAGGCAGGCAACACGGTCTCCATCAATCTTGGCGTTGCCATTGATATAGGAACCACCACTGTTGCCGGCTATCTTTATGATCTCGCCAGTGGCAAGCTGTTGTCCGAGGCGGCCGTTCTGAATGCCCAGGCTGCCCGTGGCGCCGATCTGATCTCGAGGATAGATTATATCCGCCGTGATGAAAAAGCGCTGCCTGAATTGCAAGCCCTTGTCCTTGGTTCGCTGAACGAGTTGCTGAGGATACTGGTCAGGGAAGTTGGCCTCGGGCAGGAAAATATTTACGTGGCCACGGTGGTAGGCAATACCTGCATGCAGCATATTTTCCTGGGGATCAGTCCGGCTTCCCTTGCCGCCAGCCCTTATGTTGCCGCTATACAAGAAGGGGTATCGGTGGATCCCGGGGAAGTGGGCCTTCTCCTGAACAGGGCCGGAAGAATATTTGTGCTTCCCAATATAGCTGGATTTGTGGGTTCAGATGCAGTATCAATGATACTTGGCACGGGGATGGATCGTTCCGGGAAGATCAACCTGGCCGTGGATATCGGTACCAACGGCGAGGTGGTAGTGGGGGGAAAAGAAAAGTTGCTGGCCTGTTCTGCAGCTGCCGGGCCTGCCTTTGAGGGTGCACAGATCAGCAGGGGAATGAGGGCTGCGGAGGGGGCCATTGACAGGGTTTTTTTTGACCAACGGTTAAAGTATAGCGTGATCGGGGGCGGCGAGCCAGTTGGAATTTGCGGTTCCGGATTGATCGATGCTGTCGCCGTTCTCCTGGACAGGGGGCTGGTAAACCATCGAGGCAAGATACTTTCGGCAGGGGAGCCAGTTGCGAAAAACGATTCGCAACTGGCCGGACGGATCATTGAACATGAAGGAGCCAACGCTTTCGTGCTCGCTGAAAGCCCACCTGCCTCCGGACGTGACCCTATCCTGATCACGCAGGGTGATATAAGAGAATTGCAACTGGCCAAAGCGGCCATAGCGACCGGGATTACCGTTATTTGCAAAGAATATGGCATTGGCACCGATGATATCGATGCTGTATTTCTGGCCGGTGCTTTCGGCAATTACATGAATCAGGATAGTGCAGTCCGGATCGGGTTGCTACCACCGGAATTGAAGGGCAAAATAACACATGTGGGCAATGCGGCCGGTGTTGGTGCTGCCCGGGCACTGATATCCAGACGGGAAATTGACCGTGCTGACCAGGTAGCCGGATCGGTGGGCCACGTGGAGCTGGCATCCTATCCCGGTTTCTATAAAATATTTGCCGGTCATGTAAACTTCCCTTCTTGACATGTTCGGAACAAGCCTGGCAGAAAATTTTCCTGAAAGGAGCTCATGTGGATGGCAAAAACGATTCTGAAAGGTACGGAAAAAGAAATTTTTCTTCAGGCAGGGGGGGCTACCCATGTTATTGGAGAAAGGATCAATCCCACTGGCAGACCTGTGCTGGCGGAATCTTTGAAGCAGGGCGACCTGGATCCGGTAAAAGAAGAGGCCCTGAAACAGAAGGAAGAAGGGGCGACACTGATCGATGTCAATGTCGGTCTGCCGGGAGTCAACGAGGAAGAACTGCTACCCCGGGCTGTGCAAGCGGTAGCCGAGAGTTCAGGACTCCCCGTGGTCATCGACTCATCCAATGCCAGGGCTATCGAGGCGGCGCTCGATGCCTGCCCCGGCAGGCCCTTGATCAACAGTGTGACAGCAGAGGAAGAATCTCTGTCCTCGATCCTACCTTTGGCGGCCAAATATGATGTACCGGTGATTGCTCTGTGTTTCGGTTCACAGGGTATATCCATGATTGCCGAGGAAAGGTTCTCGGTGGCCGAGCAAATTCTTCAGGCCGGACAGGAAGCAGGTGTGAACCCGGACGACATCATCTTCGATCCCCTGGTCACCACGCTGGGGGCAGAATCCGGGGCGGCACTGGTAACCCTGGACACGATAGAGATGATTTGCCGGGAATGGGGTTCCAACTTGACCCTGGGTGCCAGCAATGTTTCCTTCGGACTACCCATGCGTGAGGTGCTCAACAACAGTTTTCTGGCGTTGGCGGTTTTTGCCGGAGTGAATCTGCCCATCATCAACCCGCGGCAGAAGGGAGCCATGGCCACGGTCAAGAGCGCTGACCTCATCGGTGGCCGGGATCATTACGCCATGAATTATATCAGGCATTACCGTCAGGAAACGAAGGGGCAGCGGGGATAGGGGAAAGATGTTCAGCCCAGGGCGGAGGAAATGGCCCCGGGTATTGTATATACGCTCAACGGGTTGTCTGGGCGGGGTTCTGGCCCCGCCTTTTCGTATGGAAACTTTCATGGGAGTGATAGCGTTGGCTGCCATTTCCCTGGAACGATAGAAAATCTAGGCCCTTCCTGAATTTGCAGCGCATATAGAAAATAACTATAATCAAGAGAAGGGAAAAAGAGGCTCTGGAAAAACCAACAATTGCAGAGGGCATAATGAATGGGGAAGAACAGGATGGTTGTTTCTTGTGAGGGAAAAGAAAAGGAAATTCTGATCAATCATGTCCAACCCGGGTCCGTGGCCGATGAAATGGGGGTTGTACCTGGCGATCGCCTTATCGCCATCAACGGCCGTCCACCGCATGATATCATCGATTACCGGATTGCCGCCTCCCACGAAGAACTGGATCTTGAAATTTTGAAGGAGAATGGCCAGGTATGGTCACTGAAGATCGAGAAGGATATCGGAGAGCCTCTGGGATTGGGGTTTTCATCCCCGACCATCGATGCGGTCAGAAGATGCAACAACAAATGCATTTTCTGCTTCATCGATCAGAATCCTCCCGGAATGAGAAAGACGGTAAATTTCAAGGACGACGATTACCGGCTTTCATTTCTTGAAGGCAACTATACCACCCTGAACAACCTTGCTGCAACGGATATCAGCAGGATCATTCGTGACCGTATTTCACCTCTCTTTGTTTCCGTTCATGCCACCACCCCCGATCTAAGAGAGAGGATGATGCGCAGTCGGCAGGCAAGAGAAGGCCTGAAGACGATGCGCATTCTCACGGAGGCGGGAATCCATCTGCATGGGCAGATCGTGGTCTGTCCGGCATGGAATGATGGGCCGGAACTGAAGAAGACAATCGATGACCTGGCCTCGCTGGGGCCGGCCATGGAGAGCGTGGCCGTCGTTCCCGTGGGCTTGACTGCATATCGGGAAAGGCTGACTCCGCTGGTGCCAATGTCCGCGGCTGCGGCCCGTGAAATTGTGTCGCTCGTGCATGGCATGCAGGATCGTTTCCTGAAGAAGAGGGGGAGAAGGTTTGTCTTTCTTGCTGACGAATTTTACCTGCTGGCCGGGATGCCTGTTCCTTCCGATGCGGAATACGAGGATTATCCACAGCTCGACAACGGGGTGGGGTTGATGCGCCTCTTTCTGGAAGAATACGAGGAATGGTCTGCTTCGGGACCGGATTTGCGCCTCTCCCATGAATTAAAAATTACGTTATTAACCGGCGTGGCAGCCAGGGATGCCATACTTTTACCGGTTTCTATTTTGAAAACGATACCAAACCTCGATACAAGGTTGGAGGTAATCAAAAACCGTTTTTTTGGTCCCATGGTAACCGTTACCGGCTTGCTGACCGGCTTTGATCTGATCGAAACCTTGCGGGGCCAGGACCGGGACAGGGTGGTTATCTTTCCCGGAGTGATGTTGAAAGATGATGAGGATGTTTTTCTGGACAATCGCTCCCTCCGGGATGTGGCTGCTGTACTGGACATGGAATTGATCCCTGTTTCAGGGTTGAAGAATCTGTCGGAAGTGATCAATGCGCTTGCCGGGAGGGGGAAGGCCGATCATGCTTGAACCGGTTGTTGCTATCGTGGGAAGGCCCAACGTCGGTAAATCAACATTGTTCAATCGTTTTACCGGGCGGCGTACGGCCATCGAGGATCAGATGCCCGGGGTGACGAGAGATCGGCTTTATGGAACGGTAAACTGGCTGGGAAGGAATATTACCATCATCGATACGGGCGGGGTTACTTTTGCTGATGGTTCTTCCATCGAGACAGAGGTACACCGACAGGTCGAGCTAGCCATCGAAGAAGCATCCCTGATTGTTTTTGTTGTCGATGTTGTCGAGGGTCTGACTTCACTGGATCACGAGATTGCTGCCTATCTGAGAAAAACGAAGAAAAAAATACTGCTGGTGGCAAACAAGGTTGATCATGGGGATAGGGAATGGGGTTGCTATCCGCTTTACGAGCTGGGATTGGGCGACCCGTTTCCCGTGTCAGCGATTCACGGCCTGGGGACGGGGGATCTTCTGGAACATATATTTGAAGAATTGCCACCGGAAGATTTTGCGGAGATTGATGAAGTGGAGAACCTGATCAAGGTGGCGGTGGTGGGAAGGCCCAACGTGGGGAAATCTTCCCTCATCAACACCCTCCTGGGTGAGGAAAGGGTGATCGTTACCCCGCAGCCGGGAACGACGCGCGATGCCATCGACGTTTTTGTTGATCATGGGGGCAAGAAGTTCTTGCTGGTGGACACCGCCGGATTGCGACGGCCCTCAAAGGTCAAGGAAGATGTGGAATATTACAGTGTATTGCGTTCGATAAAGGCGATAAGGCGGGCTGATGTGGTGCTCGTAATGCTCGATGCATCCGAGGGGTTTGCCGAACAGGATCAGAGGATTGCTGGAATGGCACACGAGGCAGGAAAGGGGATCATCTTTCTCCTCAATAAATGGGATCTTGTCAAGACTGCCGAAAAGGGCATGGCGCGCCGATATATTGATACAGTTCATCGGGAGTTTGCATTTGCCCATTATGCACCGATCCAATTTACTTCGGTTCTAACCGGACGTGGTATCGGCAAACTTTTCGAGATGATCGTGAAGGTTGACGATGAGAGCAGGAAAAGAATTTCCACCGCAATTCTCAATGATTTTCTTCAGGATGTTCTGCTTGTAAACCCTCCGCCGACCCGGAAAGGGCGGAAAGCCAGGATACTTTACATGACCCAGCCGGAAACAAAACCTCCCACATTCATAATCTTTGTCAACGAGGCCAGGTTGCTGCATTACTCATACTTGCGTTATATTGAAAATCGCCTGAGGGAAGCCTTTGGTTTCGAGGGGGTTCCCCTGCGGCTCATGGTAAAAGCAAAAAAGGCAATAGATGGCGGCCGGTAGATAACACGGTGAGCAACGAGCAGATGCGGTCAAGCGAATAAGCGTGAGTTTGCGCGGGACACACCCGGTGGTGGGTGTAAATTAGAATGGAGTGAAGGAAAATGGTCGAAGCTTTACTATTGATATCGGCATATGTACTGGGTTCCATTCCTTTTGGCCTGGTCGTCAGCAAGATGTTCAAAAATATCGATATACGGAGATTCGGCAGCGGCAATATCGGGGCCACAAATGTGCTCCGGAAGATGGGTGCTCGTTATGCCGTTCTGGTTCTGCTTCTGGACACCGGTAAAGGGGCACTGGCAGTACTGGCCGCGCAGCACCTGAAGGTGGGCACAACGGTCATGTTGCTGGCCGGTTTCCTGGTCATCGTGGGTCATTGTTTCCCTGTATTTCTAGGTTTCAAAGGGGGAAAGGGGGTGGCCACCTCTCTGGGGGTGTTGCTGGCTGTACCCGGTTTTTTTCTGCCCACGTTGGCTGTCCTTGCATTTTTTGTGATCATCGTGGGGGTCACCCGTTATGTTTCGTTGGGTTCAATTGCCAGTGCATTGCTGGTTCCGCTTTCCTTTCTCATCCTCTATCTTACCGATTCATCAAATTTTTTCATGGCGCATATCATTTTCGGTACAGGGATCGCTGCCATTGTCGTCTTCAAACATCGGGAAAACATCCAACGGCTGGTGAGCGGCACCGAATCAAGGATCGGGGATAAACAGAAGTCCCCGTAAGGGGATGTTTTGAAAAGATGAGTGTTGGCATTATCGGAGCAGGAAGCTGGGGCACGGCCCTTGCAGTAGCTCTTTCCGCCAAAAAAAATTTCCCCATCGCTCTCTGGGTGAGATCCGATGCAACCTATGAGGCGATTGTTTTGAAACGCTGCAATGAGGTCTATCTGCCGGAAGTCAGGATACCTTCATCGGTATTGCCGACCATGAGCCTGAAGGAAGCTGTGAAAGGCAAAGAAATGATCATTCTCGCCGTGCCCTCTGCATTCACAAGGGGAATAATCCGCGAAATCCGTCCCCATCTCGATCCCGGGACTTTTGTGGTCTCCACTTCAAAAAGCCTCGAACCGGAGACCCACCTTCGACTGTCGGTGGTCCTTGAAGATGAGCTGCCAACATATTCAAAAAAAGGAACAGCTATCATCACCGGCCCGGGGCATGCCGAGGAATTGGCAAATTTTGTTCCCATGGTTCTCAATATCTCCTCCACCCATACCCCGGTGGTGAAAGCGGTCCAGGAATCTCTTGTTACCGAAGATTTCAGGCTCAAACACGAACCGGACATGATAGGTATGGAACTGGGTGGGGCTGTATCCAGTGTGGCAGCTCTGGCAAGTGGGGTCATCGAAGGAGTGGATCTGGGAGACAGTCTCCGGGGGAATGTTCTTGCCGCCCTGTACAGGGAGACGGTTTCTTTGGGCAGATCGATGGGGGCCCGGGCAGCGACTTTTGCGGGCCGATCCTGCCTGGGGGATATTTTTGCCAATTGTTGCAGCCCCTACAGCCGCCATCGCTTTCTGGGCAAGGAATTGGGAAAAGGGAGAACCCTTGCCGATATAAGATCCGGAAGAAAGACTATCTTTGAAGGGGTTTCAACGCTCAGATCGCTTTTTGCCTTGTTTCGCCAGGCGAAACTTGAGAGCCCCGTGACAGACATTCTCTTCCATATTCTCTTCGAAGGAGAAAGCCCCGAAAAAATATTTAACATAATTGCTTCCTGAAATACCAAAAAGTTATCATAAATGGTACTACTCCCTGCATATCTATTTTAAAAAGTAGCCTGTCCCCGGGAAGGGGAGAACAATACGTATTTGGTAAAAGTAGAAATATAATTTACAGATATTCATATAATGTATTGTTAGGCCATGCCTGGGTTACAAAAACAGTAAAAAGGAGGGATAAAATCTTGGAGTATGATCTTTACAGAGACATTATTGGGCGAACCGGAGGCGACATTTATTTGGGGGTAGTGGGACCGGTGCGCACCGGCAAATCTACATTTATCCGCAAGTCGATGGAGTTATTTGTCCTTCCAAACATTGAAGATATCAATGAGCTTGAGCGCGTTAGAGATGAACTTCCCCAGGGAAGTGCAGGAAAAACGATCATGACTACAGAGCCAAAATTTGTACCGGATGAAGCGGTGGAAATCGAAATCAAAGAGAATCTGTTCATGAGATTTCGCTTTGTCGATTGTGTAGGTTATGCCGTACCGGGAGCGGTGGGTTACGAAGATGAAGAGGGGCCGCGCATGGTTTCCACTCCGTGGTTTGATTACGATATTCCTTTCGAGGAAGCTTCGGAACTGGGAACCCGAAAAGTTGTTACCGAGCATTCCACGATCGGTATAGTAGTGACCACCGATGGAAGCATTGCCGAGATACCGCGTGAAAATTATCTGGAGGCGGAAGAGCGGGTAATCAACGAACTCAAAGAAATCGGAAAACCGTTCGTGATATTGCTGAACTGCACCCTGCCACAGAGCGAGGAAGCACAACTGCTCAGGGACGAACTGGCTGAAAGATATGAGGTACCGGTCATTGCACTGAATCTGTTGTACCTCAAGGAAAATGATATCAATGTTATCCTCGAAGAGGTACTCTATGAATTCCCGGTCAGGGACGTATTTGTACAATTGCCGGATTGGGTTGAGGTGCTGGAAGTGGATCATTGGCTGAAGAAGAACCTTGATGATTGTATCCAGGAAAGCCTTGAAGCGGTAACCAAGGTCAGAGAGGTGGAGAACATCGCCAGGAACCTGGAGGAATTTGTTTATATTGAAAAATCGTCGCTTTCCGATCTGGATCTGGGAATGGGCGAGGCGACGATCAATGTAGAAATTGTTCCGGGCCTTTTCCAGAAGATCTTGTCCGAATATGCAGATGAAGAAATCGTTGGCGATGCCGATATCCTGCATGTCGTCAGGGATTATTCCTTTGCCAAAAGAGAGTATGACAAGATGAAGGATGCTCTCGACCAGGTCAGGCAGATCGGTTACGGGGTAGTTCCTCCGGTAGCCGAGGAAATGACCCTTGATCAACCAGAAATCATAAGGCATGGCGGAAGATTTGGGGTTAGATTGAAAGCCAGTGCTCCTTCCGTGCATATGATCAGGGTAGACGTCAAATCAGAAGTAGCACCGGTGGTGGGCTCCGAAAGGCAGAGTGAAGATCTGGTCAACTACCTCGTTTCGGAGTTCGAGGAGAACCCGGAAAAATTGTGGGAATCGGAGATATTCGGAAAATCGCTACACGACCTGGTAAAGGACGGCATAACTTCCAAATTGGGCAATATGCCACCCAATGCCCAGGAAAAATTGCAACAAACCCTGGAGAAGATCGTCAATGAAGGTAGCGGCGGATTGATCGCCATAATTCTCTAAACTGTTCTCACAAATGTAGATGGAGCGGGGGGATCTGTGAAGATCCCCCTTTTTGGTATTGTAGAGCCATTCATTCTGTCTTGCGCGTACTTGCTGTTTTACTCAAGGACACCATTTCAGAAAGAAATCATATATTGGAAAAACAATGGCATATGGTAATGTTTCAAAACAATTGTGAAGAAAATTATATTTGTGTTTTGGAAGGGGAAAACGAATAATACCTGTAATTATATAAATGCTATTAGTAATATAACGGGAGGATAAAAATGAACCCTTATGTCCATCAAAAACCCGAGTACTATTTCGTAAGATCAGACAAAAATCCCATCCTCACCCCGGAAAAATGGCCCTACTGTGCCAATTCCACATTCAATCCGGGAGCGATACAGTACAATGGAGAAACATTACTACTGGTCAGAGTTGAGGATATGCGTGGCTTCTCGCATCTGACCATAGCTCGCAGCAAGGACGGTCTTACGAATTGGGTCATTGATGATCTACCTGCACTCAAACCGGAGCCAAAACACAACGAGGAACAATGGGGGGTTGAGGATCCCCGTATTGTCTGGATAAAAGAACGTGAAGAATTTGCCATCACCTACGTTTCTTTTTCACCCGATGGCCCTGTTGTTTCTCTGGCCATGACCAAGGATTTCAAGGACTTCAGGCGCATGGGGACCATGCTACCCCCCGAAGACAAAGATGCTTCGCTCTTTCCCCGCCTGATCAATGGCCACTATGTATTGATACACCGTCCCATTATCAGGGGAGAAGCGCATGCCTGGATAGCATTCTCTCCTGACCTGATAAGTTGGGGCCATCATAAAATCTTGCTCGATGTCCGTCCGGGATGGTGGGATTGTTCCAAGGTCGGGTTGGGGCCGCCTCCAATCGAAACGCCCGAGGGATGGCTTATCATCTATCATGGTGTTCGTGCGACCGCATCGGGCAATCTCTACCGTGTCGGATTGGCGCTACTGGATCTGGATGAACCGTGGAGAATCATCCGTCGGCTTGATGAATGGGTGTTCGGACCGCGTGAGCCTTACGAACGCGTGGGGGATGTACCCGGCGTGACATTTCCCACCGGGGTTATTGTAGACAAACAGACCGGGGATCTGAAGATGTATTACGGTGCGGCCGATACAACTGTCTGCGTAGCCACGGCAAATATAAACGATCTGGTCGATGTTCTGCTTACCAGCAAATCCTGAAGTGAAGATTGATTCGATATAAAGTGGTCGATAAACTTCGATTCAAATAAATTGAATGAATGACTCTTCCGCATGGAGGGGGCCTTTTGACAAGGCCCCTTTTTATATTCCATTTTGCAATTTGCACAGAAACCGGGTCAGCAAAACCGTGCCATCAGGCATTAAATATCTTTTGAAGGGTATCTTAAAATATGGATATATACTGATCACCAGGAGAGTTACAAAGTGGGATAATATGGCCATGAATATCTATTCATGACCGATGTTACGTGAAATGGACTATATTTTGATCACATTTTATCTTTGCTGCGAGGTGTTGAAAAAGGAGCCTGTCTATGTTAATCTATATGAAGACCACATCAAAAATTTTATTTTTGAATCCACATTGTAATCCAATAATATATCAGACAACAGACGGGCCACGGGAAAATTGTCTTGCGGGACAAGCATCGGTACAGGTGTATCCAAATATTAAATGAAAGGAGAAATGTTGTGATGACCATGAATGAAATGAACAAACCGTTGAAGGTAGCTTTCGTTTCTACTTTTCCCCCTCGTAAATGTGGCATAGCAACTTTCACCTCCGATCTTTATAAAAGCATCAAAAATATAAACGGCAACGAGGATTTGAATCAGCCGGACAATGAGCTTCAAGTGATAGCTTTGAACAATGTGCCTGAGGGGTATCCCTACAGCAAGGAGGTTTCGTTTGCCATCAGGGAGCGGTACCGTGAAGATTATCGTCGTGCTGCCGACTACATAAATCTATCACCGATAGATGTAGTGAATCTTCAGCATGAATATGGTATATTCGGCGGAGGCGAGGAAGGAAGCTACATTCTGTACTTACTCGGGAAACTCAAGAAACCGGTAGTGACAACATTGCATACCATTACAGAGAATCCCCTTCCTTCTTACAAGAAAACCTTGCAAAAAGTGTGTTCCTATTCGACCAAGCTGATCGTACTGGCAGACAAGGCAGTGCAGATCCTGCAGGATGTCTATGGTGTACCTGAACAGAAGATCGAGATGATCCATCATGGGGTACATGATGTACCATTTCTTGATCCGTTTTATTACAAGGGGCAGTTCAATGCCGAGGGGCGGCCCGTTATCTTGACTTTCGGCCTCCTTCATGCCAACAAGGGGCTTGAATATGTCATAGAAGCCCTGCCGGGAGTAGTGGAGAAATTTCCCGACGTGATATTCATTATTCTGGGAGCTACCCATCCTGAAATAAAAAAGAAATATGGGGAGAAGTACCGTCATTCACTGCAGAAGATGGTCAGCGACTACAAAATTTCTCGCAATGTTGTTTTTCATAATCACTTTGTTTCCCTGGAACAATTGAAACAGTTTCTGGTAGCTGCCGATATCTATATAACACCTTACCTGGGGAAAGAGCAGATTTCTTCCGGTACCCTGGCTTTTGCCCTCTCGGCGGGGAAGGCAATAATCTCCACACCCTACCATTATGCAAATGATCTGCTCGGTGATGAACGGGGGATTCTGGTCCCCTTCGAGGACAGCAAGGCCATCGCGGAAAAATTGATATTGCTGATAGAAGACGATAATTTGCGAAACAGGCTTCGGAAAAACGCGTATGAATACGGGCGACAGATGGTCTGGGGCGAGGTGGCCAATGCTTACATGAATGCTTTCGAGCAGGCTTTGTACGATTACGGGGATTTGATGGTTGTAGACCCTGCCGAAGCAAATTTTCTATCCGAGCCTATAGTGCTACCGGAGGTTAACCTGAGGCAGTTGCAGATGCTTACCGACGATACCGGACTCTTCCATCATGCTGTTTATACCATCCCGGATCGTTCGCATGGTTATAGCACGGATGACAATGCCCGCGCTCTGGCAGTTGCCGTTATGAACTGGAATCTATTCCGGGATGAGGCGATCCTGCCTTTGCTAAATAACTACTTAAGTTTTCTCAACAATGCTTTCGATCCTGAAACGGGGAATATCAGAAGCCATCTATCTTTTAACCGGGAATGGTCTGAAGAAAGAACGTCTGAAGAGACCCATGGCAGAGCGATATGGGCTCTGGGTCACGCAGTTGCCTATCCGCCGACGGAGGCGGTGTTAGGTTTCAGCGTACGGCTATTCAAACAGCTAATCGAATCAACGCATAAATTCAAATCGCCCCGCGCATGGTCCTACATCATAATCGGCGCTTTGAGATATCTGGAACGTTTTGGAGGGGAGACCCAGATGCACAAGGCAGTTACCAGGTTCAGCCGCCGGCTTTTCAATCAATTCTCCAAGAAAGCCAGTGAGGAATGGCCCTGGTGCGAAAATACCGTAACCTATGACAATCCCCGCCTGCCCGAAGCTTTGATCGCTGCCGGCCAATATCTTGACAAACAGGAGATGATCGATCGCGGATTGGAAACTCTGGAATGGCTGATCGAAATACAGACAGATAAAGTGGGCGGTCATCCTTCATTTATCGGAGATCAGGAATGGTACATGAATGGAAAGGAAAAATCGCGTTTTGACCAGAGGCCGCTTGAGGCTTCAGCAATAATCGGCGCCTGCCATCAGGCCTATCTGACGACCGGCGATTCCGTTTGGCGCGAGCGGATGGAGTGGGCTTTCAACTGGTATTTTGGCAACAACGATGTGCGCCAGCCACTGTATGATTTTTCTACCGGCGGATGTTTCGATGGGCTGCAGCCAGCGGGTATCAATGAAAACCAGGGGGGAGAGTCGGTAGTGTCATTCCTGCTATCATTGCATCGGATGCATCAACTGGCGCATCAACATGCACTGAATGAATCCCGGGAAAGAAAAGAGAAGGAGGAGAAGGAAGAGGAAGAAACAGTAGAATTGGAAGAAAGCCGAAGTTGATATCGGTTGCTAATTTGAAATTGATTGTGTGCAGACAGGAGGCGGGGGAAACCCCGCCTCCTGTCATTCAAAATATGTCTGATGATGAATAATTCATTCTGGTGGTCTAAATTTATTTTTCCGATCATAGAATATATAGTGCGGTTAAAACGGAAAAAACACCGTGGCAATCATTTCAAAGACCGACCCTATATAAAACAATAACAATCTGGCAAAGAACATAAAATCCAAGGACGGGATCCTTTTGGGCGGTATGACCAAAGAAGCGGGTATCAGTTTTGACCCTTACCGGGAAACATCCGATTTGTTTGGTGCCTGGGATAACGAAACTCTTCAGGCGGAACAAAGCATTGCACCTGGCTTTGCAATATTTGATGGCAAATATAGCTTTCCGATAAAAAACGGGGTAGGCTACCGTCAACTCCTAGAAGCATGTACCAGGAATATCAACCGTCTACGGGAGGAGACGCCTCTCTTTCCGGTGCAAAAATGGCAGATACGGGCAAATGCCAATTCCGAACTTTATACGGCGTTACTTGCTTGCTGGCAGGAGACCATCTTTTTCCTGTCCCCGATCTGTAGCAACATGGAGAAGGCAAAACAATATCCCTTCAATTGCATGCAAAACTACGGCGAAGTGATCGAAAAATACCTGCAGGCAAGGCTGCCTCTTCATGTTCAGGAGTGGATTGCTGCGCCTGTGAAGATGGCTGCGGTTTATGAATGGACACTCTCAAAATATTTCAGCCCGTGGTACCAATTATCGGGGGAGATGAAAAAGAAATATTCCCGTGCGCTGTGTGGAGACCGCGAGGCATACAAGTCCTTTTTGCAGCTATGGTACCGGGCCCGGTACATGAACGGTAACGGCCCCGGAAAAAGTGTTTATTCCCCGATAGAGCCAGATCGGCAGAGATTTGAAAAATTGTTTGACAGTATCAATGCCTATATCAAATTTGTTGCCCACATGAACAGGGCCATTGCTTTCATTTATGGGGTTGCCCATGAGACCATGGAAAACTTGATAAGAGAAATGCCATCTCAAATCCGCGAGGATAGAGCAGTAACTGACTTTGCATTCTTTTATCGGTCGTGGTGGGATGCCAACGAGCAGGCTTACAGTTTTTATTTTCAATCGAAGAAATTCAAATCCCTTGTCGAAGAAAGTTCTGTCTTGTGGAATCTGTTGAAGGAGCGTTACGAGGAGTTGATGGATGACATCTTCGAGGAATTACCCTCTTGCCGGGTACGATCATACAAGAACATTACGGGATAAAAGCACATGGCTCTTGCACGGCAAGGGACAGCTCCCGGAAATCAGACCCGGCGTATGCAATAATGAGAAAGTGACCCCCTGTTCACCTTTTTGATTGGTCTTTCCGGTTATTTATCCTCTTGAATCTATGAGAATAGCGCCCCATCGAGCATTCATTTTGCAGGTATTGTTGAACAGATGGAGAAATATATCTAATATACAAAATTTACTGCCAGATCTTTGCGATTACTTGGCGATAAACAGGAGGTAATTGATAATGTCCATGGTAGAAAAAACTTCGGGTGAATTCCTTGCAGCGCTGGCTTCAAAGGCCCCGGTGCCGGGGGGAGGGGGGGCAGCGGCATTGGGCGGGGCAATAGGGATGGCTCTTTCAAATATGGTCGGGAACCTGACCGTGGGTAAAAAAAGATATGCCGACGTTGAAGATGAAGTAAAAGAACTTCTGGAAAAAGGATATCGGATCATTGACGAACTGAAGGCGCTTGTCGATAAAGATGCAGAAGTTTTCGAGCCGCTGTCGAAAGCGTACGGGTTACCGAAGGATACGCCGGAAGAAGCCAGATTCAAGGAAGAAGAACTGGAAAGGTGTTCAAAGGTGGCATGTTCAGTGCCGATAGAAATAATGAGAAAATCATACGAGGGGATCAAGGTCCACGAACGTATGGGGCAGATAGGAACCAGGATTGCGATCTCCGATGTGGGGTGCGGCGTGGCTTTCCTCAAGGCAGCGCTGATCAGCGGATCCCTCAATGTGATCATCAACCTGGGGGCAATCAAAGATAGTGACTATGTCAAGAAAGTCAACGAGGAGATGAACCATTTGCTTGAAGACGGCTCCCGCATTGCAGATGAGACCCTCAAACTGGTTCTGGACAAGATAAAATAACTTGAATGATTGTTCCCGGGAAAACTGAAGGCAGTTTGCACCATGATGGAAGGTTTCTGCACCAAACAACCGGGCCACGGGACAACCCTACCTGACAGGGGGCAGGCAACCAAATCCCTGGCAAAACATCTGACCCAGGGGTGGATAACAAACCAATTTCCACAAGTCCATGGCGGTTGTATGCTTTTATGACATTTTCAAGCGTCATTTCATCTTCCAGTCAGCCCTTTTTGATAGGACCGATTTTTCCGATCTGTCTTAACCAATCGATCGTGTCCACTATGGTCTCGTCAAGTGAGCGGGAATGAAACCCCAGCTCCCTTTCTGCTTTCTCGGTAGAATAATCGTTATTCCTCATGAGATTGTAGACTGTATAGCTACTGAACCACGCGGGCCGATTGGTCAATCTGCCATACAGCGTGCCAATGCCGGCAAATGGACGAACCAGCCACAGCGGAACTGTGAACAGGTGCCCTTTTGCTCCGGATTCCTTGCATACAGTTTCTATCAGTTGGGCGAATGTATAACAGCGGCTGGCCATGATATAGGATTCACCTCTGCCCCCTTTTTCCGCACAGGCAATGATCCCGGAGGCCAGGTCCCTGGCATCTACCGAATTGAAGGTACCGCCTATGGAGATACGCAGCTTGCCTTCCGCTACCATTTTCAGGCAACTTGTAATCATTCCGAAGCCGTAATCGTTGGGACCAAAAATTCCACTTGGATAGACGACCGATGCATCAAGATCATGTTCGCGCGCTGCATCCAGAACAAGATCGGTTGCCATGGCCTTGGTTTTTGCGTAATAGCCGATCACCTGCTCGGGATCATGTTTTTCAACCTCGCGTATAACCTGTCCATGGGGAAGTTCGGGGATTGCGCCTATCGAACTTATATAGACAAGTTTTTTGACTTTGTGCCGCAAGCATTTATCCACGATATTTCCAGTGCCATCCACGTTTACTGCATGCACTTTCCCGTTGGGACGGGGGTCAACCGTCACGATGCTTGCAGCATGTATCACGATCAAGTCGGTGTTTCCCGTGGTGGTAAAAAACTGTTCCAGTGCGGTATCGTCAAGAAGGTCGCCTTCCACGATTTCCGTGCTCGCCGGCAAATTCCGGATTGCGGGATCACCCGGCAATGCCAGTGCACGGACACGTTCTCCGTTCGCAATCAATTGTCGCAGTATATTTCCGCCCAGAAGCCCCGTTGCCCCGGTAAGCAAATAAAGTCTGTTGGCCATTTTCCGCCTTACCTGTAAAGTTATGAAAACATGAATTGATTATATATTATCATCAATTGAAAAAAAACAGAAAGAGAACTGCTCGAAAACCTTGCAAATGGGTGAACCTGACACAGAGAAACAAATCAAAGAAAAATCATCCCAAACATGTTGGTAGATGCGAATTGCATTTCAGAAATATATAATATATAATGTCGATGTCAGCGGGGCGTGGCGCAGTTTGGTAGCGCGCTTGACTGGGGGTCAAGAGGTCGCAGGTTCAAATCCTGTCGCTCCGACCATTGATCTATAAGGGTTTGTAGGTTTTTGAGCGGGGCAAAAATAAGACATTTGACAAACATTTGACACACTACAGAATGACATCAATCTGTAAACCCGGTAAAAAAAGCCCCGGGGAAGCAGGAATCTTTCCCGGGGCCTGCTACAATCAAGCTGCTTTGTCCTGACCGAGGATGGCGTCGATCTATTCCGCCAGCCAGTGAAAAAGAAAAGAGGGGGCGAGAAATTCCGCCTCACCACCCCACAGAAAATTTAAAAGATCTGCCTGTCTCCGACCAATGTGGTTCAATTGGAGGATTTTTCTTTCTTGATAGCTTCTGCAAATGTTCTGTAATAGGATTTTCCGGCCTCGGTCCAGAGCATCTTGCGTCCGAAACGGTATGCTTTCCTGCGTATCTCGTTGCGTAGATCGTCATCTCCCAGAAGCAGCAACAGTTCACGGGCGATGGCCTCGCTGTCCTCGAAAGGAACGATCCGCCCTCGCTGGTCGTTCAACAGTTCCTGGGCATAGTAATAGGGTGTTGATATGATCGCCTTGCCACAGGCCAGTGCATAGGCCAGCGTCCCCGAGGATACGCGTTCTTTATTCAGATAGGGTGTTATATAGATATCGGCTGCCATCAGGTAATCGATCAGTTCTTCCAGGGTGACGAATTCATTGCGGAAGAAAATATTGTTATCCAATTTGTTTTCTTTGATCATCTTTTTCAGTGATTCACGGTATTCCTCACCATGGAGCTTCAGAATGGCGGGGTGGGTCTTTCCAAGGATGATGAAAGTGGCTTGTGGATGACGGATGACCACTTTTTTCATGGCCTCGATGACATATTCCATTCCTTTGAACTGATCAAGAAGGCCAAAGGTTAGAATAATATCCCTGTCTTCCATGTTTATCTTTTTTTTGTACTCTGCGGGGTTGGCAAAAGGAACATCGTGCACACCATGGTGGATGACGATCACCCGATCATCGGGGATATGGTAATGCTCACGAAGAATCCACTTTGATTTTTCTGAAATCACCACGATGAAGGTGGAAAGATTGCAGACATCTTCAAGACTTTTTTTCTGGGTGGGGCTGGCTTCGATGGGAATGGTGTGCAAGGTGGTAACCACCGGTTTTTTAAGTCTGTTCAGGAATTGAGTTATATAATTCCCATCCTCACCGCCGAAGAGGTTGAATTCATGTTGAAGGGAGACAACATCGATGGACCTGGTATTGATGAAACCGGCTGCTTGAATATAATCGTCAAGAATCTGCTCCCTGATGATGAAAGTTACCTCATTGGGGTATTCGTGAGCAGGAGTCAAATTTTCTATGGCAACAACCTGAAGGTAGCTGGTGTTGAAGTGATTGATATTGTAGTTTGGTTTCAAGCTGGTGAGCAGATCCGAGGAAAATGTGGCAATACCGCACTGTCGCGGTAAATAGCTGGTTACGATGGCTGTTCTGATACCGGTCGACACAAGATTTTCCATGGTAATCCTCCTTAAAATGTGTAGTTTTATTTTCTGGCAGGCAATTTTGTGCAATCAGGGTTTGGTTTAATATCTATATGTGGTATTGATGCATTTTATTTTAATGGCTTGGTTGAGAACAACCTGTACAAAACAAGATAATGAGCTTGAATAGGTTGCAAGGACATTGCCCAGGTCGTTTTTACCCTGCAGTTTTCTATCTCCTTCCGATGACCATATCCATTATTTTTTTCAACAGCGGTGATGGAAATCCCTGCCCGAAGAGCGAAGAAAATGCAAATCGTGGCGGAAAATGTTAGCCATTGCTGGCAAAAATCAATGGAGGAAAAGCAAGCAGGGAGAGCAGATTTGACCTTCCATATAATTTTATCATTTTATTCAGTAAAAAAATTGTGTTAAAATAACGCATGGGGGGGAATACAATCATGGAGTTTCTTGAACAGAACGAAAAAAAGATCAATTTATTGGTTATCAAGCTTTTATGGACAGCTTTTATTTTGGGCTTTTCGGTCTCGTATGCCAAGAACCTGTTCGGTATAGCCGATACAAGGGAAGGCGCACGATTTTTTGGTTTTGTTGCCGGGCTGGTTTTGATGCTTCTTGTTACTGTTCTATGGCATTATTTTCGTGAACAGGCCCACACCAAATACGTTCTTGTACTGGCAGCGATCCTGCTTGTATCTGTGATCATTGTCTTGAGCCACGAGGCATTTTCCCTTTCCCCGCTGTGGTTCAGTGTTGTGGTGCTGGCCTCGATGTACTTCCATATTCCATTGATTATATTTGCCACTGTAATGTCATATGCGGCCAATCTGATTTTAATCATTCTCATGCCCGGGCCCGGGTTGGAGGAACTGCCAGCAGGGTTTGTAATGGGCCAGCCGGCCACGTTGATAATTGCTTTTGCATGTATTGTTTTCACTGTCATGGAAGGAAAGAAAATGTTGAATCTTGTATTGCAATCCGAAAAGGATGCCAAAAAAATGAAGAATGATATTGCCACCATACTTGATAATTCCCAGGAGGCTGCCGGGGATGCTTCTTCTGCTAGCGAGGCTCTTTCGGAGTCAACGGAAAGCATCAGTGCTTCCGTTGAGGAAATTGCCACAACTACCAATGAATTTGCCATGAATGTCATGTATCTTTCACAGGCCTCGCAGGAGATGGCGGAGATGGGGCGGCAGGCCGCTGACCATGCCCTGAAGGGGGGCGGAGATGTTGAAGATACTTTGAACCAGATCGACATTATCTGGGAAGTTATATCCAAGGTTCAGGAATCGGTGGAGAATCTTGTTGGCAAGACCAAGAAAATCGGGAAGATGGTGGCCAGTATCAATGAAATTTCCGACCAAACCAACCTTCTTGCTCTGAATGCAGCAATCGAGGCAGCCCGGGCAGGCAGCTATGGAAGGGGTTTTGCTGTTGTAGCTGACGAGGTGCGAAAACTGTCGGAACAGACAGTGCTTGCGGCGCAGGAAATTACCTTGATCATAAAGGAGAACGAAAAAGAATCGGAGATCACGCGGGAAGAAATTTCGCGTGGAGCGGAAAAAATCAGGATGAGTTCCGGAATCATTGAAAACACCGGAGCCAACTTCAAAGCGATCATCGATGAAGTGGGTGAGGTTACGGAACGGCTGGAAACGATTGCCGGTAAAGTGGAAACATTGAAAGCAAACAGTGAAAACCTTGCGGCGATTACCCAGGAACAATCCGCTTCGGTGATGGAATTGAACGAACTGGCCAGAAAGCTCCATACAACCTCGCAGAAACTATCCAAAAACCTCGAGTTGGTAATATAAAGGCATTTTCTGCATGGTAATCCCGGGCGTTCAACCTGGCCCACAAGAATATTTGATGGTAATCCAGTTTTTGAATCCCTGGTACGGGCAAGAAATAATAAACATCGTCCACCGAAAGATTACAGGATTCCCAGGCGACGCAGCCATATACAATAGTTGAACATGTTCCGGGTATCCGGGCCGGCGCTCTCTATCAACAAGGCGGCGGTTTTTTTGAGATCGGGCTTCTGAGCCTTGGGATCAGAAAGATAAACGGCGAGCAGTCCCTTGACTATCGTCTGATGAAAATGAGCACGGGGTAGTATGGAAACCCTCTTCATGGACTCGCGGAAAAACAACTGCAGCCGATGGGGGATGGAGACGGAAGATGGATAGCAAGCGATGAAGTTGAAATCATTGGCCAGAAGATCTTCTTCCTGGTCGATCAGATAATCGAGCAAGATATGCAAACCACATACCCAGGGGAAGTAGGCGCGGGTAATAGCTTTCACCGTGTTGGCGGATATTTCTATCCGGGTGGAAAGAGCCAGCAAGGCGAAGATTGCCAGGGTGGAGCCACATGCAGCGGCATATTCCCACCAGAAAAGGTTGGGGTTGCAGTCGAGAAGAGCGTTCTTTGTCCGGCACCACCGTTTAAGAAGAGATCCGCGCAAGGACGGACACATGTGTTTGTAAGTTTGCAGATCGTTGTACAATGAAACCAGCCTCAAAATATCATTTTTTACCGTTTCATAAGAAGAAAAATGTGCCACTTGCTGTCTGCAAACACTTACCAACTCTTCGAGATAACCCCCGTCATCTTTCAGGGGATAATAACGATAATAGCTTTCTTTGCGTGCCGGGCCAGGCGAAAGTGCATCACTCATGGCCAGGTGCAGGTAACGGAAGGCAGCCTCGTTGTGGCAATTGTTGCGATCACACAGATTGTCAAGATAATCGCTGATCGTCTGCAGAGCAACGATGGCCCGGATCAATTCCGGGGAATGGTTACGAGCACTCAGGGTGAAATAACTTCCTCCCTGGGAGTGGAACCTTTTCAGACGCAAACTGTTTTTTGCCAGAAAATAAAGATCGCTGTCGGGACATTCTTCAATTTTTCTGTTCCAGCGACGAAGCTCTTTGAATACTTTGGGAATCACCGCGGTCAAAAAGAATACAATTTCACCAGTTGGTAAAGAAGTATTATTTTTTGCAGTTTCAAGCATGAAAGTGCCGCCTCTCAAAGTCTGAAAAGGAAAATGCAACAACAATGTGCCGGTGATGAATGTGACATGCAGATTTCCTTGCCGCAATCAACTGAACAGGAAACCCTTCAAGACAAGGGTTCCCTGCTCCGATTTGATGGGAATATCATTCTTTATTATCGTCACGGCCCCTGCAGTTCTCGTCACGGCAATTTATGTCACCGCAGTATTTGCAAGCTGACAGCGACAGGCTACCTTCATCTTCAGCGGCAGTATCGACGTCCATGGTCAGATAGCGGTGGGAAAACCATTCTGCTACGGCAATAACGACTGCTGTTACCACGGCCATGGAGAAGGTAACCACCTCGGCCATGAACAGATTGGAGAGTCCGAATATCACGGCAGCCAAAGCAAATTTTACAACTACGGCCCCGAGGTTGCCCATCCTCGGCAGCACGTACAGATCACCGATGAAATACGAGGCAAGGGTTACAAACGCGGCCACAATCAATGACGCTACCAGGCTGATGGAGGGTACAAGCAGATAGGTAAGCAAAACGGAAGTTATCACGGCAGTATAGATATACTTGATCAAGAGATTTACACTACGGTTCATTTTTTCACCCCTGTTCAAACAATTATTTAAGTTTAGTATTTCTCAAAACGGCAAATTTAATCAATTGAAGGGGAAATTGGAGGGACTTGGCTGACGGGAATGATGTATGAATCGGAGCCATGGGCAACATGGCACACGTAAAGACATCGTGATTGGCCTTGTTTTTGAAAGGATGAGCAGGTGAAGTAAATCAAAGAATCCTGTTATTGTCTTCTTTGGCTTTGCGCAAGAAAAGGAAACAGGTGATTTTGTGGACATGAAAATTGTACATTCTAATAAAACCATCCGGCGTAAATAATCCCTGCCTGACCGGCTACATAGGTTAACCAGACCCATATTTCCGAATATTTCAGGGTGATGTTGCCTATTTTGGTCACGCCGATAATTGAATCGGAGATCGCAAATAACAGGGCGCCGGCGGCAACCATCCACCATGTTCCGCCGAGGGTTACGGCCAGGGCAAGGGCGAATGAGGCCATGACCCCGATCCACAAACCGTAAGACAGCCCGCCATAATACAGGGCTTTTTTCTGACCCGGATCGGGTATCAGCTTACGCCAGCTGAGCGATATCATCAACGAATAGATGACCAATGCCATTGCAAGGATGCCAAATGGGAAGTGGCCCTCCGCATTGAGTGTTTTGATAAAAGCAACCAGGTAAAGAACATGGGCACAGGCGAAAACTGACATTCCGCCGATAAGTCTGTTGGGTACCTTGATGATCTCTGCCATGGTCAGATCCCCCAGAAAGGACAGGACCATTCCCCCGAAAACCCAGGCTGTGTAGGGAGATTCGTGTTCCAGGTTGATGAGATAGGCGACGAGCAAAAGGGACAGACTGAGAATGATCCTGATTGGCAGGGGCAAGCGTATATCTGTCTGCCCCGGTTCCCGGCGGCGGGAAATATGCAATCCTGCCAGAAAAAGCAATACCTGGAATACCGGAAACAACATTACTATCCTTGACACGACATGAATCAACCTCCAGGCAATAGGTGTTCCAGAAAATCAACACTTTTTTTTATTGATTCCATAAATAATTGATTAATCCTTCTTTGGTGTGGAAGCCGATGGAAAATAATGGTGCAGGGAAAAATCGAGAGAACGTCGAAACTGAGCTTGAATATCGTTTGTTGTTTCATAAAGCACAGGGCGGGGAATCGGAAAGGTGGCAAGGGAAAAGGAAAAATGGTGGACAGGATGGCGGAAATAATCAATTATTTCAAACAGGGGATTGCTTCATTTTGTTTACACGAGGGGATATGGCACTATGTAGCGATATTTTTACTGATAGTAATTGCCGTGATGGTTTCCAAGGGGTTTTTAACCCGGGCGTTTTGCAGGTTGGCGGTAAGGCTTTTCCCCAATGCTCGCGAGGAAATCACTGATATTTATTTTCCCGCTTTTGAAAAGCCTCTGGCAGCCCTCTTGCTTTTTCTGGGGGGGTATGGAGCTATTACATATTTCCCGCTGAACCTTGAACAGGGGACAACCGTTGCCCGTTTGTTCCGCACCTCCTTGATCATCATTGCGGCCTGGGGTTTTTACAACCTGACGGCTGCCTATTCTTCTTTCTTGAAAATATTTATCCGGAAATTGAATAGTGATTTTGACGAGATTCTCAGTCCACTGCTTTCAAGGGTACTCCGTTTCATCATCATCGTCATGGCCATAGTCATGGTAGCGGGGGAATGGGGCTACGATGTAAATGGTTTTATAGCAGGGTTGGGTCTTGGTGGCCTGGCCGTGGCACTGGCTGCAAAGGATGCTATCGCCAACATATTGGGGGGAATTGTGATCCTGCTTGACAAACCATTTTCGGTGGGGGATTGGGTTTCCACCTCCCAGACCGAGGGTACCGTTGAAGAAATTTCCTTTCGCAGCACAAAAGTAAGAACTTTTGACCAGGCTCTGGTAACGGTTCCCAATCAGATTCTGGCAAACGAAGCTATAGTCAATTGGACCCGTATGGGGAAGAGAAGAGTCAAGTTTAAACTCAAGGTTGCTCATACGACGCCGGGAGACAGATTGAAGAAATGTGTGGGCGAGATAAGAAAGATGTTGGAGGAGCATCCCGAAATCCACGAGGAATCAATATATGTGACTTTCGAAAATTTTTGCAAGGGCAGCCTTGATATTGGCATTTCTTACTTTACACTGGAAACCGGCAGGGGGAAGTATCTATCCATCAAAGAAGATGTCAACCTGAGAATCATGGAGATACTTGAACGGGAAGGTGTTTCCACCGCTTTGCCCATCCGCAATGTTTATTTCGAGAAAGGGGTTCCTCATAAAACCCGGGACGATTATAATATTTGACAGGCGACAATTATTTATTAAAAAATGGAAGATCAAGGTTGAAAATCGAAAATAAGTGTCAGGATCTGCGGTTGCCCGGGAAATATTCTTTCCTGATGACAATGTCGCGTTTTTCCTGTATTTCCGGTTCGATGATCACGTAGGTGTCGCCCAGAAAATCATGCCAACCCTGTTTGTGTATATTGAAGACCGCCCAGATATAACCCAGCTGGATGCCGGCCGCCTGGGAGATGAAACGTCCTATTACTTCCCGAAAAAACAAGCTTGACCAGCCGGGGGGAGAGCCATCGATTCCGATTACCTTGATTCCCAGGATCATCTTGCCGATTGTCTGTCCAGACAATCCGGTCATCAGCAGAAAATACAGTGAGGCCAACACACCGAAAGCGCTTGCTCCCACTCCCCAAAAGGCAAGGTTGCCGGATGTTTTTCCATTTCCCAGGGCGCCGGGAATAAACAGATTGGTGAGGGCAAAAACAACGATGAGGTCGATCAAATATGCCCCCAACCTTGTTGACACACCGGCGGGGCGGTATACGGTTTCGCCGGTCATTTTGCCACTATCCCGGAACCCGGTTTCATTATCTGTCAACAGAATCACCAACTCCAGATGTACATCAGGGATGGGTAACGAGAATCGAAGAAGTCCATTCCCGGAGAAAGGTTTTTGAATCTAGAAATTGAATGTCCCAACCCTTCGAACAGGAGGCGGATCGGCGACGGTTCAATTTTTTTGTAACGAATCACAGTTGCATTTTCTATTCCAGACAGTATTTCCACCTCATTGATTGCATCGTCGAGGAGGCCGATCGTGTCTATGAGCCCGTTGTCCCGGGCCTGCTGACTGGAGTAGAGCCGCCCGTCGGATAATGTGAGCAGGGTTTCCCGTTTCATGTTTCTTTCTTCAAGGATACTGTCGATAAGGAATAAATAACTTTCATCGATCAGTTCCTGCATGATACGGCGTTCGCTTTCGCTTACTTCACGCAGGGGGTTCAAGATGTCCTTGTAGGGGCCACTTTTGAAAGTTTCATCCCTGACACCCCATTTTTCAGCCAGTTCATGAACATTGTATGTGCTCATGATTACTCCTATGGAACCAGTCAGGGTATGGCGGTTGGCATATATTTTATCGGATGCAGCAGAGATCAGGTAAGCTCCCGATGTTGCCACATCCTCCAGGTAGGCGATCACGGGTTTTGTATATTCATTCTTGAGCTGTCTTATCTTCTGAAAGATTTCGTCGCAGTCAGCCACCCCCCCGCCGGGTGAGTTGATACGGACGATCACCCCTTTGACAGCTTCATCTTCAAAAGCGCTGTCCAGTTGATCCAGGAGGATCTCATGATCATATTCCAGTTGAGATGAGGAGAAGATGTCCTGTTCTTCCTGCGCGAGGATGACCCCTTTGATATCGATCATGGCCAGGTGATCGGTTCCGCCGTCTTTGTATATCGTTTCTTCCCATTTTTTATCTTCGGGAAAGATACCGGTAAAGAGGGAAGGGGGGTTGATCAGAACGGAGATCAGCATGATCAAAAATACTATCAGAGCGATCCATCTTTTTTTATTCATGAGCCCCTCCTGCCAGAAATAGTTTAGCGGTAAATCATTTCGCCAGGATTGATTGCTATTCCTGCCATCATCCGTGCTCGAGCTGAGCAACGCGGCAAAAAATAAATTCGTTCTATACGGCGCGGAAAAGTCCTTCTTCCTTCTGATAGATCCGTCCCCGGTCAACAAGGCGGCGCAGGTGTTTGCAGATCATTGTTCCTTCCATGCTTCTGTAAAGTTCCGTCGGTTCCGGGTAACGGCCGTAGATGATTGCTTCATCTATGATCTCTTCCACTGTTTTATCCCTGGCGAGGAAAGCAAGCAGTTTTTCTTCCCTTTCCTGAAAAATTTCTCCGTAGCGGTCCAGTTTTCTATCGATATTCTTTTTCCCGTAAACTATCTCCTTGTGGCTACTGACAGCTGTATCAAAATCTATCGATTTCACTTTTTCAATCGAATCAAGAAAAGCGTCGATATCCGCATCCAGTGAACCGTACCAGGGGCCGAATGAAGAAAGGTCGATATCGCCCAGAAATATTATTTTGGCACAAGGGATGAAAAAACAGGTATGCCCGGCCGAGTGGCCGGGAGTATGAATTGCTTCGACCTTGATTGTTCCAAGATCGAGGGTGTAACCATCAGTGAATTCAGTGTCCACGGTTGAATCCTTTAAAAAGAAAACTTCTCTCAAAAAACGGGCCATCATGGTGCGCTGATGCTCATCGGGCATGTTGTAAAGTTCTACAAGCCTGTCTACCGATTTAACTGCAGGGGCATCCAGGATATGAACGGCAATCTTTGTGTCAGCGCCAAAAAGATCGTTGCCAGCAGTGTGGTCCTCATGGCCGTGGGAAACCAAAATATGGTCGATCCTGTATTCCCTGGCCAGAACCTCGACGTGTTCACGCCCGATTCCGGAATCGATAAGGACGTTCCTGTGATCCTTGATCAGCAGCGAGTTGGCATATGGATACCTTCCGGCCTTGTTCCCCTCGATGTGAAATATATTTTTTCCTATTTCCGTCATCTTCATGAAGTTGAGCACCTCTTGAGAGAAATGATTGGCAAGCTTATTTGAAGGTCATCGCCCCGACCGGGCAAGCTTCCACGCAAAGCCCGCATTCGGTACAGGGTGAATCGGCAAGTGGTATGTTTCGAAAGGTGGTCACCATGCGCTCGAGGCCCCGGTTGGAAAATCCAATGGCGCCGACCTTTGCTTCTTCGCGATCAGCCCAGACACATCGACCGCACAGTACACATCGGTTGCGGTCGAATGTAAAAAGGGAAGTGCTATCATCGATGGCCCTCTTCCGATTCAACGGTTTGAAACGAGTTAGCTTCATTTTGAGTTTTCTTTCTCGTGCAATGGTCATCAATGCGCAATTTTTCCTTGCCGGGCATTTGGCACAGTTGAGGTCATGATCTGACAGCAGGAGTTCAAAAGCAGTTTTTACCAGTCGATCCACGGCCGGGGTTCTGGTTCTGACGACCATTCCCTCCTTGACGCGCTGGGTACAGGATGTTACCGGCCGGTCATATCCCTCGATTTCCACGAAACAGAGCCGGCAGCTTGCCGATGGACGTTCCTTTTCCTTGATCGCGCAGAGGTTGGGAATGTAAATGTTGTTTTCCAGCGCCACCCATAACAATATGTCGCCTTCCCTGGCGGTTATGGGGCGGTCATCGATGGTTAAATTCACGTTTTTCATCTTTATCCTGCTTCCTTCTTGCTCAGTTCTTCCGGCGGCGATAGCTTGATCACTGCGTGATAATCCGGCGGACAGGTTTTAAGGCAATTGTCACATTTCACACATTTTTCCTGTTCAATGGCTTTAAGCCCGTCGTCCCGGGTGTAGATCGCTTCGGTGGGGCAACTACCCACACAGACATTGCACAGCTTGCTGCACTTTTTTGGTTCAATATAGTAGACGATCAGCTCCGGGCAGAACAGGGAAGGACACCTTTTTTCCTCGATATGGATGTCGTATTCATGTCTGAAATATCGCAAAGTGGTCAAAACCGGGTTGGGAGCCGTTGCTCCCAGATTGCAAAGCGAACCTGCCTTCACATCTTCACTGAGATCTTGCAGAACCTGCAGGGATTCTTTATCTCCTCTTCCTTCGCAGATGTCAGTGAGTATGTCAAGCATATGCTTCGTGCCCAGGCGGCAGAAGGTGCACTTGCCGCAAGATTCTTCCTGTGTAAATTGCAGGAAGTAACGCGCAATGGAAACCATGCAGTCATCTTCATCAAGGACTACCAGACCACCGGAACCCATGATTGCCCCGGCTTCAGAAAGAGAATCAAAATCAATGGGTATGTCAAGTTTGCTTTCCGGCAGGCAACCTCCTGAAGGGCCGCCTATCTGTACTGCTTTGAAAGATTTTTCATTGGGGACCCCGCCACCGACTTCAAAAATAAGTTCGCGCAAGGTGGTTCCCATCGGAACTTCCACGAGACCCGAATTCTCTACCTTGCCGACCAGTGAGAAGATAGCCGTTCCCGGGCTGCCGGGTGTGCCCGTGTTTTTGAACCATTCGGCACCTTTGGAGATGATGTGGGGAACGTAGGCCAAAGTTTTTACATTGTTCAAAACGGTTGGTTTACCGTGAAAACCCGATTCAGCCAGGCGGGGAGGCCTTGCCTGCGGTATCCCCGTTTTGCCTTCCATCGACTCGACCAGTGCCGATGATTCCCCGCAGACGAAAGCGCCTGACCCCTGGAAAACTTCGATGTCAAAGCTGAATTTGCTTCCCAGGATGTTTTCACCCAACAACCCTTTTTCCCGGGCCTGTTCAAGGGCATGCCTGACGCGGCGGATTGCAAGAGGGTATTCGGCTCGAATATAGAAATAACCTTTGGTGGCGCTTACAGCATAAGCGCAGATGATCAGTCCTTCTATCACCTGATGTGGATCCGATTCCAGTATACTGCGGTCCATGAATGCTCCCGGGTCGCCCTCGTCACCATTGCATATAACATAGCGGATATTTTCCTTGTTTCTTGTTGCGGCCTCCCATTTTGTACCGGCCGGGAAACCGGCACCGCCTCGCCCGCGCAGGTTGGATTCCTTCACCTCTTCCAGAACCTGTTCCGGGCTCATATCCAGTGCTTTGGCCAGAGCAGAGTATCCATTCTTGGATATATACTGATCTATATTGTCGGGGGCAATAAAACCGCATTGTTCGAGGATGATCTTGTGTTCGATCACGCCCCGGGGGAAATCATCGAAAGTGGGGAAGATGTCATTGGGATCGACCGCTGCCAGAGCATATTCATAGCAAGGGTCATCGTCAAGGAGATAGTCTTTAACCAGTCGTTCAACCAACCCTTCATCGACATTGCCGTAACAAAGGGAGGGGAATCCAGGGCGTGAAATCATGACCAGGGGTTCGGCATAGCAGTGCCCTATACATCCGACTTCATCCACCACGGCATCGATGCTGTTTGCCGATAGTTCTTTTTCGAAAGCGGCCTTGACATCAAGTGCGCCGGCTGATATTCCGCAGGTAGCGGTTCCAATACGTATCACGGTTTTTTCTTCAAGATATTTTTCTTTTTCAACTGCTTTTTCATGCAGGTCGTTGTATTTTTCCATGGCAGAAACGGTGCACATGAAAGATGTGTCTCCTTTCCGGCGCCTAGCTATCTTCAGGATTTTTTATTTTCTTGTCTTCCTCGTCTGCTTTATTGTCATCAGCATTTTTTTTACTTTCTTCTTCAAGCGCAAGGAGAATGCCGTCCACCTTTGTGGGAGTAACCTTCCCCTCAACTTTTTCATTGATGACCACAACCGGGGCCATCGTACAGCAACCTACGCAGGCCACATGCTCCAGGCTGTATTCCCGATCAGGGGTTGTTTCTCCTTCATGAATTTCCAGGCGGCGTTCAAATGAGTCGAGAGCAATTTGCCCGCCAACCATGTAACAAGCAGTTCCCATGCAGACCTTGATCTGAAATTTCCCGGGGGGAGTAAGGCGGAACTGATTGTAAAATGTGGCCAGACTGTAAACATCAACGGCGGGGACACCGAGCAATTCGGAAATACGTTCCATGGCCAGCGTGGGCAAATAACCTATTTTTTCCTGGGCCTGCTGCAGGATGGGTATGAGATTCTCCCTGGTCCTGTCGTTAGTTTTGAATATCTCGTCAATGCTTTCAAGGATGAGTTCCTTTTCCCCTTCAATCAATTCCAACTGTGAACAACCCCTTTGGACCTCGAAAAAAGATTGTTTGCGATGAACTAGCCGCATTAAATTGTATACGATTATTTATATCTAATCAACTGCTTTTGTTTAATATCTTGAAAATAATGTGAATATTATCTTTGAATTGAAGGTAAAAGCAAATAAAAGAATGAATACTGGATAGGTGCAGGTATAATTTTTTTGGGGGGATCCCTGATGGCTTTTATCGATATGGGAAAAGATGTAGACATATATTTCAGCGAGAACAACGCCGGTGGAGAAATACCCATTCTTTTCTGTCATGGTTCCGGCGGTAGATCATCACATTGGAGATTCCAGAAACGATTATCGGAGAAGATGAGAACCATAGCAGTCGATCTGCCGGGTCACGGCCGGTCGGGGGGAACAGCCGAGGACAATGTATCTGCTTATCGCGAGGTACTCAAAACGCTAGTTGCAAGGAAGAACCTGGAGCCCTTGTTTCTGGCCGGCCATTCCCTGGGCGGAGCGATAGCCCTTGACTATGCACGCCTCTACCCCGGGGATCTCCGGGGGATCATTCTTATCGCCACGGGTGCGCGCTTGCGTGTGATGCCAGCCATACTGGAACGTTTCCGCAAGAAAGAAGTGTTTCCGGAGATGCTGTCTTATATTTATAGCGAAAATGCCGCTCCTTCACTTCTCGAAGAAGCTCGCAGAGAGATGAGGGAAACCTCTCCCGAAATTTTCTATGCCGATTTCAGCGCCTGTGACGGTTTTGACCTGATGGACAGGCTCCATTCGATAGAGGTACCTGCATTGATCCTCGTTGGTCGTGAAGATCTGCTCACTCCTGTTAAATACAGTAAATTCTTGAAAGATAACTTGCCTGATGCAGAGTTGCAAGTTTTCGAAGATGCTGGCCATATGATTATGCTCGAACAGCCCAGGAAGATTAACAAATACATCAGGGATTTTGTTTTAAGGCAATGGGGAGGGGCTGATTAGGCACCCTGTGTCGTCCGGAAAGGATTTTGCCACAAAATAAAAAGGCGGGGTTGGTATGTACCAACCTCGCTTTTGTAATACATGAAAAAGAATTTCTGTTATTATTCACCCTGTTGACCGAGCACTATGCCCAATGAAGTGATATTTTCTTCTTCATCAGTGATGGTGATCATGATATCGTACCCATCCTTTACGCCAATCAACGAATAGTACCCCTGTGATTGTGAAAAGGAAAAACCGGCAACACCGGAAAATAGTTCCTCATAAAACTTGTAAACCTCTTCGCTTTTACGATTGTATTTGACCCCGATCCAGAAAGATAGCTTGCCATCCTCTACTGTTTTGTTCGCCCAGTCGATCTTGCCGCCTTTCATCAAGGGAACAACATTGGAGGGGTATCCTTCCGGCAACTTGACATCATCGCCCGTGGAAAAAACGGATTTTGAACCATCCTCTCCCTTGATTTCCATGCCCTTTTCCCCGATCTTGATTTCTTCGCCTTGCTCACCTTTTATCACGACGTTCCCGCCCTTGTCCAGGGAGACCGGGGAATTGCAACCCGAAACGATCAGCAGTCCCATCATGAGTAAAACCAAAAATACATTTTTCATTTTCACCACTCCTTTTACGATGACGATATAGAAAGGAAAGCGGGTCGAACCAACCCAGGGATCACCCCATTCAACGCAAGATCTGGAAACCTCCAATAATGGGCAACGGTTGCATTTTGCCATTTGCCGCATTGGCAATGCCGATGATCGCCAGAACCAGGATACATAAAGACAGAAGTGATGTGAGGGTTGTGACCAGGCCCCAGAAACCAAAGGGGGACAGGGAAAATAGAATGGAGGATATGATCCTGATTGCAATCCCGAGAGCTACACTGGCGATGAAGAGAATCAGGCCCTGATTGGCATGATAGATGGCGAACTTGGATTCCCTTGCGGCTATTATGGGTAAAAAAAACAAGATATAAGCAAGGATAGCCATGGCCTTATTTTTCTGGACGTCTTCAGGGTCTGGCACCAGTCCGTTACCGGAATTATATTGGTCCAAAACATCCACCTCCTTTACAGTCATTTTCAAGACTTAATTGGATAGCTAATTCAGTATAATAGAAATACAACCAAAAATGAATAATAAATGTAAAATTTAATAATTATAATCTCCGATTCCCCACAATACATAACTTTTGTTTGCTATTTTTTTAAAGCTTCAATGATGTTACCCGTTATTTTTGCAAGTTGCAAGTTTAATTGCCCACCAAATTATACCAGTCACACCAGGCTGCAATATAAATATCATTGGCTGTTTTGTATCCGGGTTGTCAAGAAAGGTGGCAGGCTTTTGAAAAATGATGGAATAAAGCAAAACAGTCTGTAATTCTTCTGATTTGCAACTCTTGATCTTGCATAATTTATCTGCTATTATTGCAGAAAGAAAAATGACGAAAGGGGTAGGTGCGCTTGATTAAACTATATTCTCTCACAACCTGTTTCTGGTGTGACAAGGTAAAAAGTCTTTTTGATGAGCAAGGGGTCGAGTATTCATTGATCGAGGTAGATTCTCTTTCCGGGGATGAACAGGCAAAGGCACTTGAAGAGATCGATCGCCTGACCGGTCAAAGGGCTTTCCCCATAACTGTTATCGGTGAACAGACCATCCTGGGGTATGACGAACAGAAGCTTCTGAAGGGGATCGAAAAATTCAGATGAGAGGCAAAATAAAATGCCCCGTTTGCAGGGAAACCCTAGAATTGAAAGAAGGGGCCCTTGCGGCCGACAGGGTTGTCTGTACTGCATGCGGCAGCCAACTGGAATTGAAGGACCGCGGTTCACAACTTGAAGCAAAACGCTGGCCACAACCTCCGGAGGAAGAAATCAGGGGGCGTATAGACACGTTTGCTCGATTGAAGGGTCTGGAGGTCAGTGATCGGAAGGAAAGAATCATAGCAGGCCTGATCAAAAAATTCGAGAATTTCGGTGATTTTTACTGCCCCTGCCGCCTGGAAAACAATGCTGACAATGTATGTCCATGCAAGGAGACACGTGAGAACTTGTTGACCAGGGAAAAATGTTGCCACTGTGGACTTTTTTGCAAGGCGGAATTGCCATGATGAACGGTGCCGCTCTGTCGGCACTTTTTTTTGAAACGGTGTTAGATCAGGAATTTGGCCCCGGTCCAGATGAAGTAAGCGGCCAGCCCGACCAGGAAAAGGCCCAGCAAGAAGATAATACCCCGATAAACACGATCACCGATAAATTTTTTTCCGGAAACCAGGGCAAACGCAAGCAAAGACAGCCAGATCAGATCGGAAAGGATATGTCCGCTGAAAAAGAGGAGCACTCCCTTTGCTCCATATTCCAGGGAGAAAGCAACGTAGCTTGCTCCTATGGTAGCCCACCATAGGAACCAGTAAGGGTTTGCCAGGGTGGTGATCATTCCGGCAACGACCGGCCCGGTTTTGGAAACAGCAGTGCCGGCGTTCTGTATATTCAGGGAAACATTGCGGGCGTTGCGCATCATTCCCCCTCCCATCCAGGCCAGAACTCCCCCACCGATGATTCCGATGACTCCTGTCGCGGTTTCGCCGGTAACAAGGTGTCCCCATCCGGTTGAAAGCAGGATGACGACGGAAACTTCCAGTATACCGTGCCCCAGAACTACCAGAGGGGCGGCTACAAAACCCCTTTTGATGGTCTGTTCAGCCACCACCGCTGTTACCGGCCCTGGCACCACGGCTCCAGAAAGGCCCACACCCATGGCCGTAAAAAATATCATGTACAATTCCATAATTGGCCCCTTTCCTTGCTGAACAATAGCGGGCTTCGCCATTCATCAATTCGTTTTTATATCGGCCTATTCCTTCAAATATCGACAGGAAGGCGCAATTTCGGTAAAAACCGTGCATCGTTGATGGATGATGCAGGCAATTCCCGACCTGGCCCGGTAGACAGGTTCACAAGTGTGGAATAATATTTCAACCACATTCTTCTTTAAAATGTTCTGCCACCTTTTTCAACATGTCAAAGGAATGTTCAACGGTTATCTCCCCGTCCGTGTTGATCAGACAGCAACGGGCCGGAGCGAACCATGCCTGCTTCAACAGTTGTTCGCGCGGAATTCCTCCCTGTTCCAGGTGTGACCACAATTTGTTTATGGTTTCGATCATGGAACGGGTGTTTTCAATGATAAATTCCTCGGTAAGGGTAGGGGTAATTCCCCACGAAATTATTGCACCGCTGTCAAGAAAAGATTTGATTTCGTCCCGGTATCTTGTAAATATATAGCCGCGGGAGAGCACATCCACGGAGAGAATGTCCAGGTTCAGGTTGAGCAGAAAAGACCAATCGGGATTGCCACAAAGATGAACCCCCCTGGGGCCTGGGAAATTTTCAAGAAATAGGCGATAATCTGCCGATGCTCTATTGCTGGTGTAACCGGTCATGGACATGAAGAGCATCTCCAGGCCGGGCTCATCAACCCAGACGAAGGGCCGGGGGTGAATTCTGGACAAGTCGTTGTACTGGGCCCACAGTTTGCGAGCCACGAAGTCAAAGATGATTTCACGTACATCGTCATGGTAAATCATGGGGCGCTTTTCTTCGTCCTGAATCTTCAGTCCGAAACTTACCGGACCGATGCTTTGACCACGGATATACGGGTAGGCAGAAAGATCATTTTTCAGAAAACTGCGGTAAACGGCACTGTAAAGTGAAGAGAGGCTGAAATAAGATTCATCATCCCATCGGGCCAGGTACTCTTCAATTTCCCGGTTGAACTTCTCCCGCGAGAAGCTGATTTCCCGCTTTTCCAGATCCAGCACTATACCGGGGAAATGTTCCGACACCTGTACATACATATCCTCGTAAAAGCTTAGCCGGGGAAGTTGGGGCCAGAAAGGTATGTCAAGAGAGAGCGAGAGTTCCAGCGCTCTTTCCACATCACGATGGGGAAGTATACCCATCGCCGTGGTCAGGCAATTACCTTCGGGCTTCATGTAACTGTTATTTTGTTTCGTCACTGTATAACCTCCATATCGGAAATAAATCGATATTTTTCCAGTTGAACAGAAATATACTTTTTCCATTCATTTCCGTTCTTAATTATAGATTGCCGACAGATTTCCTGCCGTGAAAGCCGGAACGGGAAAATAAAATCATGGCATTTTTCGGGAATGTATTCTCTGGCGGCAATCCCGGTCAAGATAACTTCATCCGGTACAACATATTGCTGTTAAAATTTTAATAGTTTGAAATGAATACAGGATTATTTATACAGGAACCGGCTACCTTGATTTTCATTTTTAAGTTACAATAAAGATAAAGATTACAATTGCACATTGCAACGCTCGGGAATAAACATAATAATATAGCAAAACCTCTGGCATATGTTGACAATAAACAGTCTTTGTGACAGTTATCGTCACTTCATTCCGAAGGAAAGTAATAGGGAGAGAAAAAAATGACCGGTCGGAAAAAGAAAATAGCCACGATTATCGGGATAATGCTTGCGCTCATGGCTCTGATGCTTTTTTTTGTTCTCCACGATTTTACCATTCGCGCGTTGGCAAGACCCAGCATCGAGATGGGAAGAACCGAGGGATTCGTGGGTGCCGCGGTTACTGCCCCGGTGATTGTGCGTAATCTGCATGGGGTTGCGGGCATCGTTTTTACCATCACTTTCGACCCCGATGCGCTTGCACCGGAGGAAATCAGGGCGACCGATCTGTTGGGAAAAGAAGAGGAATCGGTGTTTGATTCAAACCTGGAACACGGCCCGGGACGCCTGAAGTTTGCCTGGGCAGGAAAAAACCCTCTGGACATCGATGAAGGGGTAATTGTTGAAATAGATTTTTTGCTGAAAAAAGCGGGTGAGTTTGCTCTTGAATTGAAAGTGCTGGAATTGGTTGACGAGAAACTTGAGGATATCCCCGCAGAGTTGATAGACAGTAGAATCCTGGTTCGTCCTCTACGGTACGGGGATCTTTCGGGCAATGGAGAAATTGATGTTCAGGATGCTATATTGTTGTTGAAAAGTGTCGTCAAGCTGATCGAGCTGACAGAAGATCAAAAAAGCGCCGCCGATGTAAATGGAGACGACAATATAAATGTGGCTGATGCGATATTGATCCTGCGCCACATAGTAAAATTGATAGATAGATTTCCGGTAGAGTTGAAACAATGATCGGCCGATGGACAAAAACAGCTGTTATGGTAATATGCTGGTAGGCCCCTTTGAGACAAAAAATCAGCAAAACCGCAAGAAGATGGAAGAGGAATGTTGTCATGCAACCGAAGACTTCTATCAGAAAAAATAAAAAAATATCCCTGATTCTGGTAGTTGTTGCCCTGGTTATTATCATCGGAACTGGCCTCTATTTTGCTGCATTCTCGGTGGTTTTCAATGAAAAATGCAAGATGGGTGAAGAGGTAGTTATTGGCAGTGTTGAAAATTACGAATGGTCCGCGGACGATACATTCAATGCCGATGATTACCCCAGCATAACGGCCAGGGATGGCAAGATCAAGATTCTGGCGTTGAGCGATACGCACCTTGAAGTAACCGGTCTCTATGCGCATAGTTTCTGGTACAAAAATGTCATGGTCAGGAAAGCTTACAAGCATATCGACACACTGATCAAAACTGCGGACCCCGATCTTATCCTGGTTACCGGGGACATCCTTACAGATCCTTTAAGCGACATCGTCATGGAGGATTTCAGAAATTTCATGGACAGCTATGACATCCCCTGGTCCATCACTTTTGGCAACCATGATGCCGAATGGCGTGCTGACAAAGCCGCGCTTTGCAATATAATTCAGGCATCAGACAACACCTTGTTCCGTGTTGGCCCTACCAATTTGCAGGGGCTGGGCAACAGTTTGATCAACTTCAGGGATGAAGACGGAAAAATTTTTTACAGCCTGATCACCATGGATACCGGCGACTGGCAAAAAATTGATGACTACAAAATACACTTCAAGGACATGCATCTGGACAAAAGCGAACGAGAGTTTTCTACCATCGATGTCGGGTATACCGATGAGCAGGCGGACTGGTACAGGTGGGTTGTGGAGGGCCTGAAGGCCCATAATAACGGTGTAACCGTGGAAACCATGGTTGCTTCACATATACCTTTCAAGGCCAACAATTATGCCGTGGCACTTTCATCCGATTCCGATTACCTGTACAATCCTGACCATACAGATCCGGATGGCAGTGATTACTATGAAACACCCGGGCGATTCAAAAATGCCAATACCCGGGAAGAATTGCAGGCTGCTTACGAGGATTACGCCGCGAATTACAAGTTTTTCAATACGGTCAAGGAGCTTGGCAGTACCAAAACGTTCACGTCGGGTCACATTCATTCCCACGGTTATGCGGTGAAACATGATGGAATCACCTATGTATCCGTGGTGAAAACAACGGATATCTACATTTCTTACGAGTGGGACAGGGGGAAGCGGGGTGGAACTTACTTTGAAATCAGCGTCGATCCGGAGGAAGGTTCGCATCTGACCGTGAACAAACCCTGGTATTACAAAGAGGTTAAATAAAAATCGGCGAAAAAAAGAAACTGTAACCCCGGGGCAATCTGCAGTTGCCTTTCAAACATTGATTGCAAACATGATTCATGCAGGAAAAATAAAATTAAAACTTGAATTATGATTATGTATGAATATCAATTATTTCCGGAGGAGGTCACATCATGAAATGATTTACCGGTTGTTCCGTACAAGAAGCATGATTGTACAGCAGCCGTTTTTATGTCCATGGTCTTCTTCAATGTGGTACCCGCGCATGGCGGGAAAGCATCTGTTGCAATCCACGGACAGGTTACGGGGATTGATCAAAATATATCACATTACCAAACTACTCTGTGAATGGGGGAGAGGATATGTACCAGGTAGGATTTGCAAAACGAGACATCACAGTTGTTTCCGAAGGGTATGCCATGCATGGCTATGGCATGTGGTTCCACCGCCAGAAGAGCGCTCGCAATCGGCTTTACACCCGTGTGTTCTATTTCAGGGATGAAGCCGGGAAGGAAATAGTATATGTCTGCTTGGATCTGGGGTATGTAACCCATGCCATACGTGAAGGTGTTGAGAAAGAATTGGCCAAACGTTATCCCCATATCGATCCGCGCTGCCTCCTCATGGCCTGCACCCATACTCATTCCGGCTATGGCGGATGTGCACATGAGCCGCTCTACAATGTTGTTACCCCTGGTTTTCATCCCAGATTGGTTGAAAACATTGTAGAGAATACGATGGAAGCTCTTGGAGAAGCTATCGAAACTGCTCAACCGAGCGAAATATCTTTTACTGCCGGCGATATTCCCGAGGATATACCGGTGGCCTGGAATCGCACTTTGAATTCGTACAACCAGAATCCGGATGTTGTAAAACGTGCCGAGGATGAATGTCATCTGGCCGTCGATCGCAAGATGCAAGCACTCACTGTCGAACGTGATGATACCCTGGTTGCAATGATCACCTGGTTCGGTGTACATGCCACATGTCTGGGGAATCGCCTTTGTTGTCTGGATGGCGACAACAAGGGATATGCTTCCCGTTTCACCGAAGAGGCCCTCCCCGAAAAAGGGGTGGCCATATTTGCACAGGCAGCGTGCGGTGATGTTTCGCCCCACTACCATGGGCCAGGGCAGGTAAGCCGCCGCAAAAAAATCAAGGGGGAGGCTGAATATGAATACGCCCGGCAGAGCGGCCGATACCAGAGCGAACATGCCCTGAAGATTGCCGCTGACGATGGCCGGGTCAAGGTCAACGGCAACTTTGACTGCGAGATGATCTATGTTGATTTTTCGGATATTCATGTCGATCCGGAGTTTGCCAATGGAAAAACTGATGCTTACACCTCTGAACCTTGCCAGGGATTGAGCTTTCTTACCGGTACCCCCGTGGATGGCCCGGGCATGCCGGTTTTTCTGGGGAAGATAGCTACATTGCTGGCGGATAGTGTAAAAAATAAACGCTTGCGCAATCTGGACAATTACCCACCTGCAGAAAGAAAATATTATGAACGCCTCTATGCAGCCCAGGGCAATAAAAAAATTGCCCTTGAAAGTGGCAAAACACAGCGTGCGGTACTGGGATTACCATTGGACCACCCGCTTGTACCCGGATTTGCCGATCCGATGGTCAAGGAACTTCAACGTCAATACAAGATGGGGGCCATGAAGGAGCACGGATTGGTAGCCTATGTCCTCCCCGTGCAGATCTTGATCCTTGGTAACGTGGCCATCATCGCTTGCCCCGGCGAGTTTACCAATACATCCAAGAAGAGGGTGGTGGAAACCGCCGCGCCCATCCTGGAGAAACGGGGGGTTGAACAGGTTATATTCAATTCCTATGCGAACGATTACATGGGCTACGTTACCACCAATGAAGAATTCCAGGTTCAGGCCTATGAAGGTGGCCACACGGTATTCGGGCAGTGGTCCCTGGGGGCTTTCCAGACTGTGATCCGGGATCTGGCAGAGGAGATGCTCAAACCCGAGGACAAACGGGAGCTGGATCACGAAACCCGCCCGCCCGTCTATTCTCAGGAGGAATTGGATTTGCGATCCAACATACCGCCGCGCAAATAGAATGTGGCCGATCGGGTAGCTGCTGTTATGGTCTGCTGTTTTTGGGGGCGATTCGCCGTTGTTTCCGGGGAACCGCCCCTATTTTATTCCAGAAACGATGGAAAGTTTGATTTACAGGGTGGTGGCTCGCAAAAAATGAAAATACAAAAGTACGGAGTCGCAAATGAAGGTTATTCCCTGAACAGTTCGCGGTCAAGATTGCGGTACTGGATTGCCTCCGCCAGATGCTGCACTTCGATATTCTCGCACCCTTCCAGATCCGCTATGGTGCGCGAAACCTTGAGGATACGATCATAGGCGCGCATGGAGAGTCCGAGGCGGTTGAAGGCCTGCTTGGCCAGTGCCCGCCCATCTTTCCCCAATGTGCAGAATTTTTTTACCTGTCGGGGACCCATCTCTGAATTGGTCAATATGCCAAGATTTCTGAACCTTTCGATCTGGGCCTGGCGTGCCCTGTTGACCCTTGCTCTGATCGATGCTGTGCTTTCGGGAGCAGCGGTGGCTTCGATCACGGTATAATCAAGCCGCGGCACCTCGATCTGTATATCGATACGGTCCAGCAGTGGCCCCGAAAGGCGGGAACGGTAGCGTTGGATCTGATGATAGCTACAGCGGCAAGCATGACGGGGATCGCCGTAATTGCCGCATGGGCAAGGATTCATGCTGCTGGTAAAGATAAAATCTGCCGGAAATTTCAAAGTGGCGGCGGTTCTTGTAATGGTGACTTCCCTGTCTTCAAGAGGTTGCCGCAATGACTCAAGTACCTCCCGGGTAAATTCCGGCAACTCATCGAGAAAAAGAACGCCCCGGTGCGCCAGGCTCACTTCACCGGGTCTCGGTATCTTGCCTCCGCCGATGATACCGGCGGCAGACGAACTATGATGCGGGCTGCGAAAAGGCCTCGATGTCATCAGGGGGGTATCCGGGGACAGCTTGCCGGCTACACTGTGGATCCTGGTGATCTCGAGCATCTCTTCCAGGGATGGTTCCGGAAGGATGGCAGGCAGGCGGCGTGCCAGCATCGTTTTTCCCGTCCCCGGCGGACCGTAAAAGATTACATTGTGCGAACCCGCTGCAGCAACCTCCAGTGCTCTTTTGGCATTTTCTTGCCCTTTTACCTCTTCCATTCCCAGCCCGGGCAGCGGTGTGGTAGCCAGATTTTCAAGGTCGGGAACCATTACGGGAATATCCTTTTTCCCTGATAAAAATGAAACCAGCTCGGCAAGGTTATCAACGCCCCGCACATTGATACCTTCGATCAAGGAAGCTTCGGCAGCATTTACGGAAGGCACAAAAAGTTCGGTCTGCCCGGAATTCAGGTTGGCAAGAGAAGAGGCAATGGCCAGGGTGCCGGGGACACCTCGCAAGGTACCATCAAGAGAAAGTTCACCAACCATCATGGATCTGCCGATCATCTCCCCATGGGGTATCTGTTCGGTGGCCAGCAGAAGCCCGACAGCAATGGCAAGATCAAAGGCAGGGCCCTCTTTTTTTAGATCAGCAGGAGCAAGATTGACGGTGATGCGTGAGAGAGGAAATTCGAAGCCGCTATTCCGGATGGCAGAGCGGACACGCTCACGGGCTTCCCGTACCGAAGGGTCCGGAAGCCCGATGAGGTCGAAGATGGGGAGGCCAACACCGGAAATATCTACCTCTACCTCGACCGGAAAACCGTCGATACCCAGAACGGCACAAGAGATAATCTTTGCGATCATAACCATATCCTCCTGCAAATGTAATGATTTGCCAGTTTTTAAAGCTCTATTTTGACAATATTCCAGCAAAATCCTTTAATTATATAAAATAAAGGTTTTATCCCCGATTTGCAGAATTGAATCAGCAAAGTTTTAACAGGGAAGGCGATCGGTCACCAGATGAGGACGGATGATACGGTAATAGATGTACAACTGGCAGCACGCAAGGAAGCCCGATTGAACCAGATTTTGCTTTCTACCGGTAGTGCACTGATAGCTTTTTCCGGCGGTGTAGATAGCAGTTTTCTCCTCTTCAAGGCGGTGCGTCTGCTCGGAAATGAGAACGTGATTGCCGTAACCGCTGCCTCGATTCTCCGCCCATCAGAAGAGATGGAACAGTCCCGTCTGATAGCGGGAAATCTGAAGGTAAGGCATATCATAGTTGAAACCGATGAACTGGGACTGGAAAAAATTCATGCAAATCCACCACAAAGATGTTACTATTGCAAGAAAGAATTGTATGAGAAAATGGTTGCTCTGGCAAGAAAATATGGAAGCAAAACAGTCATGGACGGTACCATAACGGAGGATGAGGAAGAATATCGCCCCGGTTTGAAAGCAACAGCGGAAACCGGAGTGGAAAGTCCACTGAAGGAAGCACGGTTGACCAAGGAAGAGATACGTTATCTTTCACGGAAATATGGCCTTGTTACCTGGAATAAGCCGACGACTACCTGTTTGGCAACCCGTTTCCCCTACGGTGAGAAACTGGATCGCGAAAAGCTCATGCGTGTGGCCGCAGCGGAGCAGGTTTTGCGAAAAATGGGCATTGCAGGCACCTTGAGAGTACGGTCGCACGGGAAACTGGCCCGTATCGAGATCGGGCAGACGGAGATTCCCGGGCTGCTGGAGAAACGGAAAGAATTGGTCAGTAAATTGAAGGATCTCGGTTTTGATTATGTTACACTGGATCTGGAGGGATTCAGATCGGGAAGTATGGACATGCATATTGCCGACAACAAGGGATGAGACGAATTCCTGCAAGAATTCTCTTTTCGCCATAAAAAACCCTTGTCAGGCGGTTTCCCGGGAATAAATAAAGAAAGGCAAGATCTGGATGTATGGAAACAGAAATTCTATATTGATCATTTTTGCGGGCCTTTTACTGATGGCCGCGGGGTTATGGCGCGGAGAACTTTTTCCAGTCCTGCAGAAGGGGATTGCGATCTGCCTGGAGTGTATAGGCCTGGGATAGTTGGGATGTAACCAATGAACTTCAGAAGAAAAATAGCACAAATCATTGCTTTTTTTGTTGCCAATCCCTTTCCGGGCAACTTTTACCGGGGGCGTATTTATCAGGGACAGCTTAAAGGAGCCTGTGTTCCTGTTCTGAATTGCTATTCATGCCCGGCAGCGGCCGGTTCGTGCCCCCTGGGAGCGTTGCAGGGTATGGTTGCAGCCCCTCATCACAAATTTCCGATGTACATCTTTGGCTTTCTGCTGGCAGCCGGGGGGCTGGCAGGCCGCTGGTTCTGCGGTTGGCTCTGCCCATTCGGCCTGATTCAGGAACTGATAGGGAAGATCGGAAGGAGGAAGTTGCACGTTCCGTATCCGCTTACCCTTTTCAAGTATCTGCTACTGATCCTGTTGCTGCTGCTGCCGATACTTTGGGTTGACAGTGACGGTTTCGGCGCACCTTACTTCTGCAAATATATCTGTCCCGAGGGTACTCTTGCGGCCGGGATACCACTTCTGCTGGCAGCCCCCGAGCTGTGGAACATGGTCGGGACAATCTTCTATTTGAAAGCAGGGATGCTGGTTTTTATCCTGGGTGCCTCGACAGTGATCGACAGGCCATTTTGCCGAACAATGTGTCCGCTTGGTGCTTTTTACGGCCTCTTCAATCGCCTGGCATTGTTCAGAATCCATCATCATACGGAAAAATGTATTTCCTGTGACCGTTGTCGCCGGGTATGCCCGATGGAACTTGATCTTCCCGGACAGTTGAATTCAACCGAGTGTATCCGCTGCCTATCCTGCATGCAAATCTGCCCTACGGGAGCGATCACTTTTGGAGCAGCCCCTCAAAGCAATAAAACAATGTTGAAAGGAAGGAATAACGATGTCGAGAAACAGATGGATCATTCTGCTGGTGTCCATCATGATCCTGGCAATGTTTAACATGGCATCCTGTACAACATCTTCTACCGGGGACGATCCTGTCAGCATGACTGCGGAAGGAAACATCTTCAGTACCAGGAATGTCATGACGGGAGAGACGGTCAATTTCCCCGGCGAATGGAGCGGGAAAAATATTTATCTCAATTTCTTCATGACCACATGAACACCCTGCCGTCAGAAGATGCTGCAGTTGCAGCCTTTGATTGAAGAATATGAATCACGTGGTCTTGTTGTGATAACCGTAGCCGGCGACAGGGATCAACAGGTCAGGAAGTTCTGGGAGAAAAACGGCCTGGATATAACAGTTTTATCGGATGCGAATTACAGCATCGCCACATCTTTTGGAATCCAGGGGTTTCCCACCGGTTTTTTCATCGACACCGAGGGCCGGATCGTTGATAAAAAAGTGGGGTGGGGAGATACGTCACTGAAAGAATGGAAGGAAAGAGCGGACAGGATGTTGCCGGAATAGACCGTTTGATTATTGCTTTGTAACGGAACAAGGTCAACAATAATTGTTTGGAAAGGAGTGGGGAGAATTTGATCGATTTGAAAGATCGGATCATCTGCGCCCTTGATTTTGATGATCCCGCGAGGGCACGAGGACTGGTGGAGGAACTGGGGGAAACGGTTAATTTCTACAAGGTCGGCATGTTGATGCAGTTTCTTGGGGGGCGGGAAATGATTGCCTGGCTCCTTGACAAAGGAAAAAAAGTTTTTCTGGACATGAAATACTATGATATCCCTGAAACAGTGGCCAGCGTGGTCGAGCAGGTGGCACGGACGGGAGTGGATTTTCTAACAATTCACGGAAACAGCAAAATCATCGAACAGGCAGTCAAGGCGCGGGGGAATACTCCTTTGAAACTCATGGCCATCACCGTGCTGACCAGCATGGATGCCGATGATTTGGAGGAACTGGGGTTTTCATGTCCGCTTCAGGAGATGGTCATGTACCGTGTCAAGAAAGCGGTCGACTTCGGCTGTGATGGCATCATCACGTCTGGCAGGGAAGCAGGCTTGATCAAAAAAACCTTCGGATCCGGGATCATCACCGTTACTCCGGGCATAAGGCCTTCCGGCACGGATCTGCATGAACACAAACGTGCGGTGACCCCGGGGGAGGCCATCTCTTCAGGAGCCGATTACCTGGTGATCGGCAGGCCAATTTACGGGAGCCCCGATCCGCGGCAGGCCGTGGAGAAAATCATGGAAGAAATGATGATTTACTGATTGTTTGGTTTGAATACAGAAATTTGACCGCTTCCTGCATAAAACGGTGAATCCTGAGCACACCTAGTATGGCCGGATTGTTTTAGACCAATATCTATTTGCTGAACGGGGTGTGACCGTATGAAAGTGGCGGTTAACGAGGATTGTATTCTCTGTGGGGTCTGTGAAGACCTCTGCCCGGAAGTGTTCGCCCTCGGGGATGAGTTCGCCTTCGTAAAGAAAAAAGTTATCGATGAAGAAGATGAAAAGTGCTGTATCGAGGCGGCAGAGCAATGTCCCAGTGATGCCATTGAAATAGAGGAGTAGCTGCAGAAGGGCGGTAAACGCCCTTTTTATTTTCGGAAATCCGGGCGGGGATTTTCAGAAAGACGTACGGAATACTACTTGCGGGATAATGCATGGCTGTCACGCTTTCCGCAGCCCTGCCCCGTATCTATTTCCGGGGCGAGGGCAATGATGATACAGTGTTCAAAATGAGTCAAGGCAGAAATATCTTTTCCTGGAAGGTAAAATGATAATCAAATAGAATACAATAGGTAATTTAAACAATACACACGAAGAATCGGGAGGAAGAAAGGAGTCGGGATGGATGGTCAAAACAAGTTTGAAGGTTCTGTCTTGTTGCCTGGCTGTATTTCTATTTACCATGCTTTCCGGGAGCGGCAATGTGGCCCTTGCAACTGAGGTTCACATACCGGACCCGCAACTGGAAGCGTTGATCCGGGTTAAGATAAACAAGCAGAACGACCCCATAACTGTTGGGGATATGGAGTCATTGACCAATTTGAATTTAGCGAATGGGGAGATAGCTGATTTGACCGGCCTCCAACATGCGACCGGGTTGAAGTCGCTCAATCTGTCTCACAACCTTATCAGCGATCTCTCTCCCCTTGCCAACCTTACCAACCTGGAGTGGCTTTTCCTGGGTTATAACCGTATCAGTGACATTTCACCACTCAACAAGCTTGTCAACCTGGAACGGCTCGTACTTTCTGAAAACAGGATCAGTGTCATCACTTCACTCCGCAATATGAGCAAATTACACGAACTGCTTCTGTCGGGAAATATGGTTACAGACATTTCGGCTCTTGCCAAACTGACCGATATGAAATACCTTCGCCTTGGAAATAACCTGATCGAAGATATAGCGCCTCTGCAAAACATGGTCAAAATGGAAAAGTTACACCTTGAAAACAACATGATCGGCGATATGGCACCTCTGAAAAAGATGACCAAAATGTTGTTCCTATCCATTAACAACAACAAGATTCTCAAGATCGAGGGACTTTCGGGCATGACCGAGCTGGAATGGCTTGTCCTGGGCAGTAACGGGATCAGCAAAATCGAAGGGCTTGACAAACTGGTCAACCTTGAAGGTCTGGACCTGGGCAGGAATCGGATCACCAGGATCGAGGGGCTTGACAAACTGGTCAACCTCAAAGGCCTGAGCCTGGATTGGAATCAGATCGGCAGGATCGAGGGGCTTGACACACTGGTCAACCTCAAAGATCTGGACCTGGCCAGGAATCGGATCACCAGGATCGAGGGGCTTGACAAGCTGGCCAACCTTGGATACCTGAGCCTGGATTGGAATCAGATCGGCAAGATCGAGGGGCTTGACAAGCTGGGTTATCTTTATTCACTCTACATGACCGGTAACAGGATCACCAGGATCGAGGGGCTTGACAAGCTGGCCAACCTTGGATACCTGAGCCTGGATTGGAATCAGATCGGCAAGATCGAGGGGCTTGACAAGCTGGCCAACCTCAAAGATCTGGACCTGGCCAGGAATCAGATCAGCAAGATCGAGGGGCTTGATAAGCTGGGTTGTCTTTATTCACTCTACCTGACCGGTAACAGGATCACCAGGATCGAAGGGCTTGACAAGCTGGCCAACCTTGAAGAGCTGAACCTGGGTCAGAATCGGATCACCAGGATCGAAGGGCTTGACAAGCTGGCCAACCTCAAAGATCTGGACCTGGCCAGGAATCAGATCAGCAAGATCGAGGGGCTTGACAAGCTGGCCAACCTTGAAGAGCTGAACCTGGGTCGGAATCAGATCACCAAGATCGAGGGGCTTGACAAGCTGGCCAACCTTGAAGAACTGAACCTGGGTCGGAATCAGATCACCAGGATCGAAGGGCTTTCGGGATTGAAGTATTTATATTATCTTTTCCTGAAAGAAAATAAAATCACGGACATCTCGGGCCTCGGGGGTCTTGTTGCCCTGAGAGGAGTTGACCTGAGATACAACAAAGATCTAAATCTTGCCCCGGGCGAAAAGGCAAGGTGGGTTATTTCCTCCCTGGAAGATCAAGGGGTAATCGTTATCTACATGCCCTATGGAGATCTTGATGGCAATGATGAAATCGATGTGCAGGATGCCATTGTTGTATTGAGGGGTATCGTGGGATTGATATCATTCACAGCGGAACAGGAAGTGTTTGGCGACGTCAATCTGCAAGATGGTGTCAATGTCCAGGATGCAATTCTGATCCTGCGCTATATCGTGGACCTGATCGATGATTTTCCCCTAGTGGACAAGTTGTTCGGTTTTTCTAATGGATGAGTGCTTTGAACCGCCGCATCTTCGTCAGCCATGAGGATTTGAAAGGGTAAAAGGAGGCGGCGGTTTTCGAATCTCGATGTCAGGTTACGATTGCAGGTTACGCGAAGTTGATCGTTGCAGGTGAGATGCAAATATGCTAATATATCATTTGCGGGCCGAAGTGGCGGAACTGGCAGACGCGCGCGACTCAAAATCGCGTGGGCTTGGCTCATGTGGGTTCGATTCCCACCTTCGGCACCACTTTCCCTGTAGAGGCATCTTCTATAAACAATGAAAGGGTTCGAAAAAAATGGGCAAAGTATGTGAGATATGCGGCAAAAAACAGAGTAGTGGTTTCACTATCAGCCACTCCCATGTGAAGACCAAGAGGGCCTGGAAACCAAACATCCAAAGAATACGTGTATCCCTGAAGAAGGATTGCAACCGTAAAATGAATGTTTGCACCACCTGTATCAAATCGGGCCGGGTGACAAGAGCAATCCGGAAAACCGTTTCACAATAACGGCTGGCTTGAATATTGCCGCGGCCGCGGTCAAAAACATGGCTTGGACGGGCCATTTTTTGGTTGTAGAAACAGGCATAGATTGTTTTGCAGGACTCGGCCCCCCGGTAAATAAGGCATCTTCAAGGAAGTTGCAAGCAAGTTGTTATGGACAGGATGATATTTTGAATCGATCCTGCATGGGTTTAAAAATAGCATCGCACGACTGGAAAACAGGAGTATTTCCAAAATGGCAAAAAAAATCTACCGTTCCGCTACGGATAAAATGATCGCCGGGGTATGCGGCGGCCTGGCAGACTATTTTGATGTCGATCCCGTGTTGATCAGGTTGTTGTGGGTTCTGGCTTTTTTTGCAGGAGGAATGGGGTTGCTGGTTTACATCGCTGCCTGGATCATCATTCCGGAGAAAAAAAACCTGCATGAGCATATTCCTGACGCAACTGTCGGGGAAGAGGAACTGCAAACGGTGGAAAGTTTGCCTCAAGATGCTGAATCAAGCAACAGGAAGGGGTATCTGATTGTAGGCCTGATAGCCATTTTTATCGGCCTGTTTCTCCTGATGAAGCAATTCATGCCCTTTCTTCCCTGGCACAATGCCTGGCCCATTATCATTATTCTGGTGGGCATCGCCATCGTTTTGAGCGGACTTGCGGGTAAAAAAGATGAATGAAAGAAAGATATTCTGGGGTTTATTTTTGATCATTGCCGGTATCACGCTCGGTTTGAGCAGTTTTGGTGTGATAGAATGGGGTTTCTGGTGTTTCTTTCTGCCCCGATTCTGGCCGGTGCTGTTGATAGCTCTGGGCATCTTCATCATTTCCGGCAGAAATCGTTTCTCCCTGGGGTTGGTTCTGCTGATCATCGCCGGAACCGTTGTTGCGGGCATCTGGCTCTGGGACAATCATGATTGCAAAAAAAGGGGGAAACATTTCATCAGCGGTGAAGAAATGCTTGCCCTTCCGACTGGCATCGATGTCGCCAATCTCGAACTGGCTTTCGGGGCGGGCAGTTTGAGAATGGGGGGAAACAATGAAAGGCGACTGGAGATCATGTACAGCGGTGATATCTCCGGGCCTGAAATCAAATCCAATTTCAGGGAAAACAAGGCTGAATATCTGGTCAAACAAACATCCGGCTCTTTCCCCCGTTTTTCATCGGAAATATTGAACGGGGAATGGAACGTCAGATTGCCGCGTAGCGTTGCATGGGATCTCGATCTGGAACTGGGCGCAACCGGTGCGGATCTGGATTTCAGAGAAATCGATTTGAAATCCCTGGATCTGGAAATCGGTGCCGGGAATATCACCATCCGCCTGGGGGAGAGGGGAATGGAGACGAGGTTGAGTATCGATGCCGGGGCCTCGAGGGTAAAAGTAATCGTGCCGGATTCAATGGAACTGGACATTGAACTGGATGGTGGCCTGGTCAGTTCCAATCTCGAGGATCAGGGTTTGACAAGGAAGGGAAATCATTATGTTACGGAAGATGTATCATCTTCCAGAATGACCCTCAATTTTAGCGGTGGGGCCAGCAGGTTTGAACTGGAACGGCATCCGCCATCCATTCAATCTTGAACCCTTCATTTTTCATCTTCAGGTAAAGCAAAGCAAGTTGGCCGAATTTTGAACTGCCCCAGATCCATGTTTCACCCTCCGGAAACAAACCACCTTCTGCCTTTCCTGTATCATCTCCAGATTTTCCGGAACAACATCTTGCCGGGGTCTGCTTTTGACAAAAAAGCCTGCTGATCATGCTGCTCTCTCAACAGGCCGGAGAATTGTCAACCCCTATTTTTATTGAACAGGGAAATGATTCCCTTCAATATTGCGGCAACAAGGCCGGGGGCTTTGACAGCGTAAAATTTCATCATGATAATCCTCCTTTCACAGGGGGTCGGGGGCATGGGGATTGCTACCAGCAATGCGGATTATAAGAATATATGTGCCATCCAGCCAGTACAAGCAAAGAACCTAGCAAGAGTGGCAACACAAAGAAAGGCACCGTCTTGACAACGAGGACCAATCCCCCCAGAGCCAGGAAAACCCCTCCGCCTTTTCTCAAGATCAAGGACTTTCTTCTCCTTGAATTCATTTTTTGAACCTCCATAGAAACAACAACTTGCGATCGGTTTATATTATATTCAGCATTTGCAGGGATGTGATTCATAATTTCGCCAATTATGCTGAAAAGAAATTTTGCCAACGTGTATTGTCGTGATATAGAAAGGCCCTATAAAAAAATGGCCGCAGGTGAAACCTGCGGCAAAGCCACCGATATCGATCGGTGACCGGGAGAGGAGAAACCGGAGGAAGAGCTTATGGGGAACATTGTTGCTTCATTGATATTATTTAACATGGAATCCTGTTTTATACCTTCATATAAAATATTTTTCCCTTCTTTTTAAAATATTTATAATCCGTTTCTCATCACGGGAGGATGGATCCGCAACTGTCCAGGATGTCACCCGAAATAGCACGCCTTATCATGGGCCTGATCAGGAAGTTCACCATGAGCCGGCAGGCTCCTGTTTTTCAACGATATGGATCATTCTGCTGCCCCGAAAGAAATTATTTTATAATCGGAGAGGAAGCATGATAAAATAAGCTTGAAAATTCTTGTTGCAAAATAATTCCTGTACAGGGGTGCACCAACATGAGAATTATCGGGGGTTCTTGCCGTGGAATCAGAATAAAAGCCCCGCGTCGCAAGGAGGTCAGGCCCACGCCCGACATGGTCAGGGAGGCTCTGTTCGATATCCTGGGGGAACGGGTCCGGGGGCAAAATTTCGTCGATATCTTTGCTGGAAGCGGAGCTGTGGGTATCGAAGCTCTGAGTAGAGGAGCCAAATCCTGTACGTTCATTGAAAATAATTTCATGTGTGTTAAAATAATTATTGAAAATTTAAAAAATGCTGGTCTGGATTCCCGGGCCTCTATTCTGAGAACCGATGTTCTGGCCGCAATAAAAGTAATATCCAAGAAAAAAGGGGATATGCCATTTGTATACCTGGATCCTCCTTACAACAGCAACCTGATACCCAAGGTTCTGAATGCCATTTCAAGCAGCAATCCACTCCCGCCGGGGGGGATGGTTATTGTAGAGCATCATAAGCGGAAAAATATTTATGCGGAAAACTGGGTCATGATCGACAGGAAATATTACGGAGACACGGCCCTGAGTTTCTTGAAGATGAAAGATTCGGAGAGGGGGTATTAAGACCAAAATGAGAAGGGCAATCTGTCCCGGAAGTTTTGATCCCGTTACCAACGGGCACATTGATATTATCAGAAGGGCCAGCAAGGTGGTTGATCATCTGACCGTGGCTGTGCTGGACAATCCCCGTAAAAAAGGACTTTTTACCTTTGAAGAAAGAATGAAAATGCTCAAATCGGTAACCAGGAATTACCGCAACATCGAAATTGATAGTTTCAGGGGGTTGCTGGTTGATTACGCTCGCCAGAAGGAAGCCTGTATAATCATCAAGGGGTTGAGAGCCATTTCTGATTTTGAATTTGAGTTCCAGATGGCTTTGATCAACAACAAATTGGATCCTCGTCTGGAGACCATGTTCATGATGACCAGCAGCAAGTATGCTTACCTGAGCTCCAGTATCGTTAAAGAGGTTGCTTGTTTCGGTGGCGATATCAGTGCCATGGTGCCGGAAGAAGTCCACGACTTCATCATAAAGAAGATCAACACCTCTACGTTTTGATCTTCAGGAAAACAATTCTTATTTTTTTGATCAATGTTCCGATCAGAACCATGGCCATCAGTGTTCCCAAAAAAATCAACAGATGGTAAAGCATGAATCGGCTTCGCTCCCACCAGAAGGAAAAAGTGCCCGCAGGGGTCATCTGGTAGAAAGCGGGAAGGGCAACTTTGGCGAAAAGGGGAAATACGGGGCCAGCCAGAATTGCCGAGTAAAGGCCAGCCAGAATTGCATGCAGGGCCCGGCAAATGATGTAGGAATTTATTTTTATATCAGTCTTGCTGATGATGCTGGCTACCTGTGCATGAACAGATAGGCCGCTCCAGGCAATGATGAAACCGCAGATGATGACGATATCTTTCAATGGCGCGGATGCCGATCCGGCCAGTTTACAGCCCAGATCGATTTCAAACAGTCCGCTGATCAAAGCAGGGGCCAGTTGCACGGAGATACCCAGAAATTCCAGCAGATTTGCCAGCATGGCAACCATCAATGCTATTCCCCCGATTCTTTCAAGGATCCTGATGATAACCGAAAAAAGAATGATGAATCCTCCGACGAGCAACAAAGTGTTGATTGAACTCATGATGGCATCGCTGAGCAGCTGTCCCAGCGGGCGACTGTCCTTTTCCCGTGCTTCCAGCAAAGCTTTTATCGAACGTGAAAATAGATTGCCGTTTCCAGTTTTCCCGGGAGGGGAAGAACCATCTCCGCGTTTGTAAAAACGCATTAGAAGGCCGATGGTTACGCTGGATAGGTAATGGGCCACGGCAATGATGACACCTGTTTCCGGATGTCCGATCATTCCCACGGCGACAGCTCCAAACATGAAGAGAGGGTCGGCGGTATTGGTAAAACTTAAAAGCCTTTCGGCCTCGACCCCCGTGCAGAGATTCTGTTCCCTGAGCCTGGTGGTCAGAAGAGCCCCGATGGGAAAACCGGAAGCCAACCCCATGGCCAGCACGAAAGAACCCGCCCCCGGAACATTGAAGAGTGGACGCATGATCGGCTCCAGGATGACACCCAGCATATGTACCACGCCCAGGCCGATCAATATATGTGAGATGATAAAGAAGGGCAGAAGCGCGGGAAAGACAATTTTCCACCATATCTCCAATCCGTTCACGGAGGCATCGAAGGCGTCTTCCGGAAAAAGAATCACGGAGACAGTCAGGCCAACGACAAGGAGGGCCAGCACAAGGGTCATGAAATCACGATTGGCGAACGACTTTTTTCTATTTTTTCTGTAGCTATGGAAGAAATATGCTGCTGGCACGATAGCCAGAAGGATGTAATATGGCATGATAACTCCTGTTATTCATAATCCTGTCAAGGGACATCGCTTATTATATATGGATCGAAAATTGGATATAGAACTTCTTTTGATAATGCTGACAACGGTTCCGGGCGAAAAAATGTTGTTTTTGCCTTCATTGAACACCTGATAAAAAATGGATCCGGTTTTTATTTTTTGACCGGTTAATAATTGGTTCCCTTTGCTGTATAATACTAATTATCAAGTGCAAATTTGCGGATTGCAGGATGCGTGCAATGAAAACCATTTCCTTCTTGCCAGGACGACGTCTTCCGAACCCGCTCATGCCAGGAACAATATATTGAACCGAAAAGAGGGGAGACACTTGAAAAGAAATACCAAGGTTGCACTGGTTGTTTTTCTGTTGTTGATACTGGCATCGTTTGTTCCCACGCCATACCTGATTTTGAAACCCGGCACTGCTGAAAATTTAAGCCAATTTGTTGACGTCGAAGGAGGGTATCACCGGAACGACGGGAATTTCTATCTGGTTACAGTGGGGCAACAGAGGGCAACCCTCTTCTGGTTGATTTACGGTTTTTTTCATCCCTATATCGATGTTCTGCATCAAAACAAGGTGATCCCTTCGGGGATAAGCCAGCAGGAGTATATAAACATTCTGGAAAAGTGGATGGAAGAGAGCCAGTTATTGGCGAAATTTATTGCGTTGAGGAGAGCCGGAAAACCTGTGGATATCGAAGGCAAGGGCATTGCCATACGTGCATTTGCAAACAATAGTCCCGCAGAAGGCATATTGCAAGCTGATGATGTCATTGTCAAGATAGATGGTGAAGATGTTCATTTTGCTGACCAGGTCCTGGCCATCGTTCAGAACAGAAAAATCGGGGAATCTGTCAAACTCACGCTGCAAAGGAATGGGGAAGAATTCAATGCCGAGATACCCACCGTTCCACATGTTGATGACCCCCGCAAACCTGCCCTGGGCATAATTATCACCGCACTTGGGGATTGGAAACTTGACATGCCCATGGAAATAGATATCAAGACGGGAAATATTTCAGGGCCATCTGCAGGGATGATGTTTGTGCTGGAGATCATCAACCAATTGTTGAGCGGGGACCTGACGGGAGGGCATGATATCGCGGGGACGGGGACGATCAGCTATTACGAGGATATCGGGGAAATCGGCGGGGTCAGGCAGAAGGTGGTAGCTGCAGAGAGGGCAGGAGCTGAATTTTTTATTTTGCCGGAAGAAAATTACGGTGAAGCCATGAAGGTTAACAAAAAGATGGAACTGGTACCGGTTAAAAATTTACAAGATGTGATGGCCTTTCTTGCCGAAATAAATATGTCTTCCTCCTACAAAACCAGGTTTTCTTCCGCTGATATCCCGACCATTCTGGAAAACATCCAGGTTTCAGGGTACTATTCCGGATATAGCCTTCAGAACTGGGCAATCTAAGTTATAAAATATGATGATCGATATTATGATGATCGATATTCTGGAGGCAATACATGGAAAAGAATGAACCGGGTGGAAAGGAAATAGTTCCGTTCATAGGCGGCCTGGCACTCTGGGCCTGGGACAATGTGATAGCCAGAAGAAAGGGCAGGACTGCTCTTTATACCTTGACCGGTCTCCTTCTGCTTGGAGGCGGAATCCTGTCTTATTTCATCATCAACAGAATTGCCCGGAGCCCATCAAGGAAACCATTCCCGCATTCTTGATTCTTGCAAGCAAACCGGACGGGAACAGGGGAAATATGGCGGTTCAAAAGATTGATCTTGGTCACGGTGGGATGACGGCACTTTTGTTCGGCAATGTAAATCGGGCCGGGTGTGGGCTGGCGATTTCCGGCAGACGAAAGACAGCATTGTATGAGTATCGGGATTCCAGAATAAAAGTTGTTGACTTGAAAATGGAGCCTGCTACCGCTATAATATTGTTAGCGGGTGTCAAGAAGAAAATAGCTAACAGATTGAGTAAACCGGGTAGTCGCAGGGGAACCTTGAGATTCTCCTGAGGAAAGTCCGAGCTCCAGAGAGCAGGGTGCTGGGTAACGCCCAGTGGGGGTGACCCCAAGGATAGTGCCACAGAAATAAACCGCCCCACTTCAAACTTGAATGGGGTAAGGGTGCAACGGTGCGGTAAGAGCGCACCAGCGGCTGGGAGACCAGTCGGCTAGGTAAACCCCACCCGGAGCAAGACCAAATAGGAGGGAGATGACGTTGCGCGCAGATTCCTCGGGTATGGTCGCAAGAGGTGTCAGGCGACTGGCATCCACAGATAGATGACTACCGCCTCGAATTATGCGAGGAACAGAACTCGGCTTACAGGTTTGCTCAATAAATCAGGGCACATCATTTGTATGGTGTGCCCTGATATATATACGGGCAGGAATGACACGATTTCACGACAGATATTCCTGGTAACTCCGGATAGATGACCGGGGGAAATAGAGGATAGATGAAAGTTGCTGAAATCGGCAAGGTGAAACAGGGCCAAATTCAACTTGAACATTGTTCAAGGGGTGTTCGTGGAACGAATATTGCTTGCAGAAGTGGCGGGTATTGTTATGATATAATGTTTGACAGAAAGAAGCAAAAAATGGACGGGGGGCAATCAGAAATGCATGAAAAGCATCGGGTGATGAACAAGGAAAAGATAATCAAGGACGATGGGCGCTATCTCATATTTTATTCCTTTACCCCTGAAAGAAACGACGAGAAAAATGGCGGGGAGGAGAAGCATAGATGTCGGAGCTGAGGTGGAACCCCATCTGTCGTGAGTGGACCGTTACAGCCACCCACAGGATGGACCGTACCCTGTTGCCTCCCCGGGAATATTGTCCACTATGCCCCACGAAAAAGGGGGGCTTCACGACCGAAATACCACGTGAGAATTTTGAAATAGTGGTATTTGAAAATCGTTTTCCCAGTTTCAAAATACCGCCGCCAAAGATAGAGGCGGAGAGTATCGATCTTCACCCGGTAAAGGAATCCAGGGGGGTCTGTGAAGTCGTCGTTTACTCCCCGGAGCACCATGGAAGTATGGCTACTCTGTCGCATGAACAAATTGTAAATCTTATTCGGGTCTGGAGAGATCGCTACGAGGAGCTGGGGCGTAAAAAGGAAATTGAATATGTTCTCATCTTTGAAAACAAGGGAGAGGAAGTCGGGGTGACGTTGCATCATCCTCATGGTCAGATTTACGCTTTTCCTTACCTCCCTCCGATACCTGAACGGGAGCTATCCTCTGCAAGGGATTATCGTAAAAAAAATGATGGAAAATGTCTCTTTTGTGATGTTTTGAGGATTGAAGAATCTGAAGGTTCGCGTGTTGTTGCCTCCAACAAGGATTTCACCGCATTTCTTCCTTTTTACGCCCGATATCCCTTTGAAGTGCATATTTATAGCCGTCATCATCGCTCTTCCTTGAGCGACCTGACCGCGGAGGAAGATCAAAATCTTGCTTCCATTCTGCAGAAAGTTGTGCGCGGATATGATGCGCTATTCGAGACTTCCTTTCCCTATCTCATGATCTTGCACCAGGATCCGGTCAAAGGCAAGCGGGGCCTGAATCATCTTCATTTTGAGTTTCTTCCACCTGTTAGAGACATGGGAAAATTGAAATTCCTGGCCGGATGTGAACAGGGAGCCGGCACTTTCATCAACGATTCCATTCCCGAGGAAAAAGCAATGCAGCTTCGACGAAAAATACCCCAAAATTAACGATGGAGGTGTCTGGATTGAAAATCGTGGCAAGGGCTCCTGGAAGGGTAAACCTCATCGGGGAACATACCGATTACAACCTGGGCTTTGTTCTGCCAATGGCTGTAAACATGGGCATCACGGTGGTAGCAACCGGGCGCGAGGATGGTGAGGTGCACGCCCACGCTCTGGATAAAGGTGAAAAATATACTTTTTCTCTTGCCGAACTGAAGCCGCGCCAAAAGATAAGGTGGTGGAGCTACATTGAAGGGGTTTGCTGGGCGTTGATGAAAAAGGGGTATGAGATCCGTGGAGCCGACCTTTCCTTCGGGGGAAATATTCCCATAGGTGCTGGTTTGAGTTCCTCGGCAGCGCTGGAGGTGGCCGCGGCATCGGCATTTACATCTCTGAGCGATATTGAAATTGACAGGCGAGAATTGGCTTTGATCTGTCAGAAAGCGGAAAATGAATATGTAGGAGTGATGTGCGGCATCATGGATCAATTTGCTTCAGCCCTGTCAGCGCCGGGTCACGCTCTTTTTATTGATTGCCGCAGCCGGGATTTTGAAACGGTACCGGTTGATCAGAGCAAATATACTTTCATGATCATCGACAGTCGTGTCAGGAGAAGTCTTGCCCATTCTGAATACAATCGCCGCCGCAAGGAGTGTGAGGAAGCTTTATCCATGATTGCAGCCATCACGGCCAGACCCAAAGAATCCTTGCGGGATGTTACCCTTGATGAATTGAATGAAGCCCGCCCCATGATGCCGGATACCCTGTTCCGGAGAAGCCTGTATGTTCTTGAAGAAAACGGGAGGGTCAAGGATGCGGTGAGGGCTCTGATCGACAAGGATATGTTCTCCTTCGGAAGACTCATGAACTCCTCCCACCGCGGCCTGCGCGATCTATTTGAAGTTAGCTGCAGGGAGCTGGATGCCATTGTCGATGCCGCGCAAAATTATGATGGGGTAATGGGGGCCAGAATGACAGGTGCCGGGTTCGGCGGCTGCGCCGTGGCTCTGGTTGAAAAAGATCGGGTCACCGGACTTCAACGGCAAATCCTGGATGGGACGAAAAGGGTTTTGCCCGGGAAGCCCCTGTTTTACGTAACTCCGGCGGCCGACGGTTCATCAACAAGGTTGATGGAAGAAAAGTGAGTGCAAAATGGTATTGGCGGATGGTCAGTCGCGGAAACCCTCCGGATTGTTTTTGTGCCAACGCCATGCAGTATCGATGATGGTGGACAGATCGGAAAACAGCGGGGTCCAGCCCAGATCTTTTTTGATTTTCCGCGAACTGGCTACCAGCACCGAGGGGTCCCCTTTTCTTCTGGAGCCAACCTGGTAACTGATGTTTTTGCCGGTGATTTTTTTCGCCATGTCGATAACTTCTTTGACCGAGTACCCACGTTCGTTGCCAAGATTGTATACTGCCCGTGTAATTCTGTTCTCAAGCAGCGCCCTCAGAGAAAGTATATGGGCGGAAGAGAGATCCTTGATATGGATATAATCACGGATGGGAGTTCCGTCCCTGGTCGGATAATCATCGCCGAAAATGACTACTTTATCTTTTTTCCCCAGAGCCACTGCCAGGACAAGGGGGACAAGGTGTGTTTCCGGTGAGTGATCCTCCCCGATATTTTCCTCGGGATCCGCACCAGCAGCATTGAAATACCGCAAGGAAATATAGCCAAGTGATCCCGTTTCGGCTACACGGGCCAGTATCTTTTCAATGAAATATTTTGATTCCCCGTATGGATTGGTTGGATTCAGGGGATGGCCTTCTTCAATTGGTGTTTCATGCGGTTCACCGTAAACTGCAGCGGTGGATGAGAAAACAAGCAACCTGGTTCCGGTCAGTTGCATCGCTTTGAGAAGGTTCAACGTACCGACCACGTTGGTATTGAAAGTGGCCAGCGGGTTGGCGACAGAATCGGAAACGATACTTTTGGCCGCAAAATGAATCACTGCCTGCGGCCTGACTTTCAAAAGAATTTCCCGCGTCATCATTTCATCCAACAGGTCAGCTTCGATAAATTCTGCCGCGGGGGGAACTGCCGCCCTGTGGCCGGTGCTTAAATTATCCATCACCGTGACCCTGAAATTTTTACCGATAAGTTCATTTACCACATGGCTGCCGATATAGCCGGCACCTCCAGTGACAAGAATCAAAATAAACCCCTCCCAATTTCAATGTAGTAAAAATGGCAACAAGCCAGGCAAGCTCGGTTATTTTTGACGGCAGATTCATTTTGCTTCATGCGGAAAAACATGCATCCCCCATCAATATATGGTAAAATAATTATATCATATTGCGGGTTGGATGATGTCCATGGTAGATGGGATTATCAATACTTTGAACGACGTCCTGATCAAGGCGATCGATCCTGCTGAAGGGGCCTCCAAAGCAAGGTCAGACAGTACCACCATTGCCCGTATGCTGGCAAAGGTTATCGACATGAAGGGGGAGCAGGCGATATTGCGCTGGGCAGGAGGCAGTTTCCCGGCCAAGGTTGAAACGCCGGTTTACAAGGGGGAATTTCTCCTTCTGGAGTACTATGCCCAGAGGGGGGAAAAATTGCTGTATCGCATATTGGCACGTACCGAAACGCCAACCAGGGGTACGCCTCTGAGCCTTCCGCTGGCCGATTCCCTCTTGTGGAGTCTCCTGGTACCTTTTGCGCATCAGAACTACCCGGTCTTCATCCGATATTACCCCCAACGAGAAAAGAAAAGTGGCACGATTCTGAGGGAGAACCCGATGGTGGAACTGGTTGTGGAAACCAGAAATCTGGGCCTGGTAATGGTTCGTGTAGGAATCAAGAAAGACGGTTTCAGCTGTGTTTTCCTTGTAGAAACCAGGGAGGCCGGCAGAAGGTTGGAGGAAGAAGTCAAGAAATTGATCGAAGCGGAGGGGCGGGAAATTGCTCCCGGCAAAGAGTTGTTGTCATGGGCGGTTTATCCGGTTAGAGAAGAGATAGCCAGGGAATTTGCCGGGGGAAATATTCATCTTAATGTACGGGTATGATCGGTTTCCGGAGCGAAAAACAACCATCCAAGGGGAAAAACCATGACCAGGTCAGATGATCATTTCGATATAAGAAAAGCGGTGGCACTTCGTTATCGCCAGGGCGAAGACAATGCTCCCGTTGTCGTGGCTAGCGGGCAGGGGTGGTTTGCGGAGAGGATCATGGAGATCGCTGCCGGCCATGGCATCAAGATATTCCAGGATGAAAATCTGGTGGAAAGTCTCAGGGTTCTCGATCTCGGGGAGGAGATTCCCGTGGAATTGTACGAGGCTCTGGCCACAATTCTGGCTTTTGTATTCAAGGCGGATAGAGAGCTGGACAAGGAGAAATAATCAATTTGGATGATTTCATAAAAATAATGGGTACCGCGGGTGCACGCTTCGTGGTAAAGCAACAACTGCGATCTTCGGCCGGTACCTGGTGCCGTTTCGGAGGGACCAATTTTCTGATCGATCCCGGGCCGGGTACCCTGGTCAATTGCTTTGCCAGCACGCCCAAACTTGATCCTGATCTCCTGGACGGGATCTTGCTTTCCCACAGGCACCTGGATCATTCAACCGACCTTAATATCATGGTGGAAGCCATGACCAATGGCACCTACAACCGCCGGGGGGCAGTTTTCCTGCCTGCATCGGCTGTAGACTTTGAACCTGTATTGTTCAGCTACCTTCAGGCGGCAGTGGAAAGGATGGTTATCCTGGAAGAGGGTGGCCGGTACGAGTTCTGTAACATCAAGTTCTCCACTCCGGTAACCCACCTGCATCCGGTGGAGAATTACGGGTTCAAATTTGAACTTCCATACGGGAAAATTTCTTTTATCACCGATACGGCATATTTTCCCGAACTGATCGATCATTACCGTGCCGATATGCTGATCATCAATGTCGTTCTTTACGAACCGGTGCAGGCCCGACATATTCAGCATCTCGACCTGGTAAGGGTCAGGGAATTGATCAGAAACATCAGACCGGCTGTAGCCGTATTGACCCACTTTGGAACGACGATGCTGGCAAATAACCCCGACAGGTTGGCAGAAAATTTGACCGAGGAAATCGGAGTAAAAGTGATTGCCGCCAGCGATGGTATTTGCATCAATCCACGACATTATCTGCAGTCTTGATGTTTTTCCGGATCATTCACCCACTTTCATGGAGTATATTTATCCAGAGGATGATTTCTCAGGCAGGCAATTGTTACGGTGTGCAGAATGCTTTTTTCGGCGCCAAAAATCGCTTCTTCCCCTGTAAAATGAGCCAAAAAGAGAGGAAAAAGCTACATTTATTTCTGTATGTGTTAAAATAAACGAAGATTGTTGCTATTGGTTATTGATTCAAGCAAGGAGGAAAATCATTTGGCGGTTATGAAAAAAATTACACCCGCGGAACAATTGGAAATCATAAAAAGAAATACGGTTGAAATTATCCCCGAAGGGGACCTGTACAGGAAACTGAAAGATTCCTATGAAACAGGAATACCTCTGAAATGCAAACTGGGCTTTGATCCATCGGCCCCGGATTTGCATCTTGGGCATGCGGTTGTCCTTCACAAGATACGTGAATTTCAGGATCTTGGCCACGAAGCGGTCATCATACTGGGGGATTTTACAGGGCGCATCGGTGACCCCACCGGCCGCGCGGAGGCCAGAAAACAGATGTCCGAGGAAGAAGTGCTGGCCAATGCCCGGACTTACCGCGAGCAGGTATATAAAATCCTCGACCCCGCAAAAACAGAATTGATTTTCAACAGCAGCTGGCTTGCAGAATTGAAATTTGCCAGGATCATAGAGCTGTCTTCAAAGATCACGGTGGCCAGAATGCTTGAAAGGGAAGATTTCAGCCGCAGGTACCGTGAAGGCGTACCCATCAGTCTGCATGAATTTTTCTATCCGCTGATGCAAGGTTATGATTCCGTCGCCATTCGCGCGGATGTGGAATTGGGTGCCACCGAGCAGAAATTCAATCTGCTCATGGGCAGGTTCCTGCAGAAAGAATACGGTCAGGAACCCCAGATCACATTGACAACCCCCATTCTGATTGGAACCGATGGGCTGCAGAAAATGAGCAAAAGCCTGGGCAATTATATCGGTATAACAGATCCTCCGGGGGAGATGTACGGAAAGATAATGTCCATCAACGATGAATCGATGTTGGAGTATTTTTCCCTGGCCACACGCCTCTCACCCGGGGAAATTGAAGGGATAAGAAGGGATTTGGATCGAGGCAGACTTCATCCCCGCGATGCCAAGATGAGATTGGGGCACGAGATAGTCGCTCTATATCATGGGAAGGAAGAGGCTTCCAGAGCCGAGGAGGAGTTCCGTCGCGTTTTTCAGAGACAGGGACTGCCTGATGAAATACCCTTGATACACCTTGATTCCTCCAACTGGGAGACACCTGCAGATCTGATCCGCCTGCTGGCTCATACGGGAATGGTGAGCAGCAACAGTGAGGCACGCAGGCTCATACAGCAGGGGGGGGTACGTGTCAACGGCAAGAAAATCAAGGAAATGAAAACAAACATCGATATAAGTGAGGAAACTTTACTGCAGATTGGCAAGCGAAAATTCATCAAGGTGCTCATCAAGTAAATCTAAAATCGAAACAGCAGACATAATTATAATCTTCCGGCCATAGTATCAATAGATAGGGGGATTATATATTATGTTTCGACACCGACGTTTTTTGCCGGAAGGCAAGATGCGAGCATTGATTTCATTTGTTTTCATCACCCTCATCCTGTTTTTGATCATAGAGGGGTTTATTTTTGTTGAAAGCAGATTGCGCCCCAATATCATTTCTATTGCAGAAGTCAGGGCCGAGAATATAGCTACCGAAACGGTAAACCAAGCAATCATGGAAAAGATCGCCGGAGATGTTTTTTACCGGGAACTGATCCTGATCGAGAAAGATGACAATGGTAAAATAGTTCTTGCCCAGCTCAACACGGCGGAAGCAAACAGGATCATTTCCGAAACTGTCCTGATTACTTTGGATACGTTGAAAAATGTCGAAAAGATTGCTTTTGATATTCCTTTGGGTGAAGTGATGGGCAGTTATCTGTTGGCCACATATGGCCCCCGCATACCGGTACGCTTGATTTCACCCGGGAAAGTAAATGGCAAATTGCATGATTCATTCGAGGAAGCCGGAATAAACCAGGTAAGGCACAAGATATATTTGCAAATTGGCACCGAGATGCGTATCGTCATCCCTTTCATTTCCTCGCCCATCCATATTGACGTTCAGGTGCCGATAGCTGACGCTATCTACCCCGGCGAGGTTCCAGAGACCGTGGTCAACATTGAATTTCCTTTCTAGAAAATCAAGATGCATTTTTATTCTTTGTTTTGAAAAAAACTGGAACAACATGAATAAATTTTTGCAGTGAGCCTGGGCTACAATATTGAATTCAAATCAGTTATGGAATTCATTTGATCGATGTTGAAGTATTCTATATTTTCTGCCTTGCAGATGGATAGGTGCTTGCTTCCCATTTTGCTGTCGTTTTGCAAGGGCGAACATGCCCAGCGTGGCTTGACATTGCTGCTTTTCTGTGCTAATATAGGCAATGCCAAAAAGGCAATAAATGAACGTTCTTTGAAAACTGAACAGGGCGAGTCAATGTTTTGTGTTTTTGGTTCTTTGATTAGAGAATCGTATTTCGAGTAAAATTTCAAGGATTGAACTGGAGAGTTTGATCCTGGCTCAGGACGAACGCTGGCGGCGTGCTTAACACATGCAAGTCGAACGGGAAGTAGCGTAGCTTGCTATGCTACGGATAGT
>JAAYSV010000048.1 GCA_012518215.1 Bacillota bacterium | reverse complement strand
TTTCTTTTTTCATCCTTTACCCCCGGGGAAAGCCGCCGTTCAATTCACCGCACGCATTCATGATAATTCTGGCGGCATGATCTGTATCCGGAAAATTTCCTTTAACCTTTTTTAATTTCTATCATTGTTACCCATAATCCTTTTAAAACAATCGTGGGGAGGCCGGAATATTATGGATTGATGATCATCTGTTTTTTTGGGGGTGCAGGGAAAAATAGGAATTAGTTTATGCCGATGGTAAGCTGTGTACGAGGAGGGGATTCTTCGGTCGCCTGCAGCGGTCTCCCCCCCTGTCATTCTGAGCAAGCGGTGTTTAACAAGAACACTAGCATCAAGCCATAAAGATAAATGAAGTAGAAATGGTAACAACAGGGTGAAGGAATAGCGCCGCGAGGAATCTCGGGCAGAGCCAGGCGTTGTGCTTTATAGAGATAAAAGACCAGGAACCAGTTTATGCCGGTAGTGAGGGGTGTACGAGGAGGGGATTCTTCGGTCGTGGCAAACAACGGCCACTCCCTCAGAATGACAGGTATAGCATTTTACTACGCCTCCAAGTAGGGCGGTTTTACGTTGTCATTCAGAGCAAGCGGTGTTTTGCAAGTACACAATCCTCATGCTTCGGGAAAATGAAATGCGGAAACGCTAACAGTTATTGGTACGAATAGCGCAGCGTGGAATCTCGGGCAGAGGAAAACGCTGTGCTTGGCTATGGCAGCCACTCACTCCATGTCGCTGACTCCAACATATCCGTACGGGAAAAGATAAAGACCAGGAACCAGTTTATGCCGGTAGTAGGGTGTGTACGAGAAGGGGATTCTTCGGTCGTGGCAAACAACAGCCACTCCCTCAGAATGACAGGTATAGCATTTTACTACGCCTCCAAGTAGGGCGTTTTTACGTTGTCATTCAGAGCAAGCGGTGTTTTGCAAGTACACAAACCTCATGCTTCGGGAAAATGAAATGCGGAAACGCTAATAGTTATTGGTACGAATAGCGTAGCGTGGAATCTCGGGCAGAGGCAGGCGTTGTGCTTGTAGGGTAGTGGTGCTCGAGAATGGGATTCTCTCACAGAATGAAAAAACAACCGTTACACTGAATAATCCCCATAGCATGTAAAATATGCAGGGCAGGTGATCCCTGTTCTTGAATAATGATATAGCCTATTCAAGGAGGTGGGTTTCTTGTACTATGTGTATATCATGACAAACAAAAATAATACTGTCCTGTACACCGGCATAACAAACAATTTGCAACGTAGAATTTATGAACATAAAAATAAATTAGCGAAAGGCTTTACAGCAAAATACAATATTGACAAACTGGTTTATTTCGAGTGCACTTCAGACATTATTGCAGCCATCTCCAAAGAAAAAAAGATCAAAGGATGGAATAGACAAAAGAAAGAAAAATTGATAAACATGTTAAACCCTGAATGGGCGGATTTGTCATACAAGCTTTAAATTGATGATCCCGGAGTTGGTTTTTGGGGAGATGGTAGAGCTGTCCCGAGGCGAACTTTTTCATTCGTGCGGGGAAAAACAGGAACCAGTTTATGCTGATAGTGAGGTGTGTTCGAGAAGGGGATTCTTCGGTCGCGGCAAACTACAGCCGCTCCCTCAGAATGACAGGTTGTACCTTTTCTTTCTCTGGCAGTAGGGTAAGGGGTACATGAGGAGGGGATTCTTCAGGAACTGAAGCTCTCTTTTGTGGGTATGCGAAAAGATAAAACCAAGGAAATAGCTTCCCCCCCTGAGTAAGTAGTATTAACAAGGATTTCCTCGGCCGCCTACGTTTTCTTTTTCTTTTTTTATATGTTGGCTTGGCGACTGGGCCAGGGGAAAACAGGAAACAGTTTATGGCGGTGGTGGGGTATGTATGAGAAGGGGATTCTTCGGTCGCCCTGAAAAGCAGGGCTCCCTCAGAATGACAGGTACTACACTGTCACATCACGTCGGCAGTCCCGTTTCGCTACCTCGCCTTCACCGGCTATGGCAACCATTCACTCTATGTCGCTGACGCCAACATATCCGTACGGGGAAAAGATAAAGACCAGGAAAAAGTTTAGGAATGGCAGGTAGGGACTTTTCACTACAACGGGCAGGAGATAGGTATATGGTTATGTCAATGGAATGACAGTACTGGAAAGACAGTCGTGCGGAATGGCACAATGCCGGGGAAGGAGTGTGGCGGCCTCCCCCCCTGTCATTCCGAGCAAGCGGTGTTTAACAAGAACACCAACATGAAGCCATGGAGAAAAATAATGCAGAAACGCTAACACCGGAGTGAAAAAATAGCGCCGCGAGGAATCTCGGGCAGAGGCAGGCGTTGTGCTTTGAATGGAATCGAATCAGTTTACACCGGTGGGAATCCATGGTATCATTATCTAGGTTTTTGAGCCTGAAAGCATATAGAACAGAGGAATCAGTATTGGAAACCGTAGTTTCTTACCGGGAAAACCTTGAACTTGACGATCTCATCGACGAGGTACGCACCTTTATTGATCGTATCGAACATTTCCGTATTTCAGACCATAACTGGCTGAAACGTATGCGTTCCAGTGGGGAAGAGCTTGCAACCAGGCTTTCCCAACTGGCTGCTGCTTTAAGTACCGGAAATGCCACTGCCAGAAAATCCATCAAGATTCTGGCAGAGCACCTGGGGGCATTCACGGTAAAATTGACCGAACATGCCAGTATGGTAGACCTCCATGACAGCCTGAATTTACTGGCACGAAGTTACGAGGAATTGCTTCTTGAACTCAACAAACTGCGCCTGGCAGGGGCAGAAGCCCTACACCGTTCCCGTCAACTCAAACCGACCAACTATGTCCGCAATATTTTCCATATTTCCATGGGGCTGATGGGGGCCCTTCTCTATTCTTTTGTGTTGACCCGTCTCCAGGCGGTAGCCATTCTCACGGCAGTCTTTGTTCTTTTCGGGATTCTGGAGATAACCAGGCGCCTCTCCAGCAGGTGGAACGATTATCTGGTGGACAGGGTTTTTGGAGCATTCTCCAGGCCATCCGAGCGATACCGGATCAATTCCTCATCGTTCTACGTGCTGGCGCTGATAGTCATCGTTCTTTTCTTGCCGAAACTGCCGGTCATCGCTGCCACCCTGGTTCTGGCTTTTGCTGACCCCGCGGCCTCACTGATCGGCAAGCGCTGGGGGCGTGTAACCCTTTTTCGGGACAAGACATGGGTCGGTTCACTGGCATTCTTCGCGGCGGGTACCCTGGCGGTGGTGATCTACCTTTTTCTGGCCGCCCCCGATCTTGGGCCCATGCGCATCATCGCCACTTCATTGATTGTCGGTTTTTCCGGTGCCCTGACCGAACTTCTGAGTACCCGCATTGACGACAATTTTTCTGTACCGATCATCTGCGCGGTGGTCGGCACCCTGCTGTTGATGTAAAAAAGGGAAAATAATTCATTCTGCATGGATGGCGGTCGCTTACTCCCGCATTTCCACCCTGCACTAACACTGTATCCCGGCGTTTCTTCCCCCGTTTCAAACGCTTTTTTGTCGATAACTTTTCATACCCTTTCCGATTTTCTTGGTCAGCTCGGTGAGAATAATGGTAAGGACAGTAGTGATGGCGATTACCACCACACATTCTGTCACGTTCTGCTGCCAGAAGGCACGGAAATAGATGCCGGTGACCCAGCCGATGATGACCCACTGCCAGATATAGACCGTGGTGATATTGTAACTCATGTAGCGGTAGAACCTGAAAATGATGTTTCGGGGAATGTACCTGTTTAGATAGACCAGGATTGCCTGATGAAACGTCGTGTATCCCAGGACCTTTATGACTGTTTCCGGCGAATGATAGATAAGATCAGGGCCGAGTATTTTGAAATAGATGTGCCCTGTGGGTTGGTGCCAGATATCGGTCAGGAGGATGCCCAGTGCGAAGGTCAGGGTGGAGAGGATCATGAAACTCAGCTCATGATTGCGGAAACTCTTGATCTTGATGAGCATGCAGCCGAACATTGCCCCCAGCAGTGTGTAGCAGAAGGTCGGGAAGAAAGGGAACCAGACATGGTCGCTATAACCCCAGAGTGGTTCCATGAAACGGTCGATGTAGACATTCCCCGTCATCAATTTGGCCAGAAAGGGCGTGACCAGGATTACCGCCAGGGCCATGTAGAGCCAGTGGATGGGCTTGACCCTCCCGCGGAACAGTTTCCTGATCAGAGCATAGGCAAGGAAGGCCAGCCCCGCGAACTGGAAGATATCCACGGCGAGGATCATATCGCCTATATTGCGGTAAATGGGAAAGTCCTTCATGGCCAGTGTTCCCCGCCGAACTCCGGCGATGATGGGCAGAAAGCGCACCAGGTTGAGGGCATAACCGGCAGCCAGTATGGTCAACCCCCGTCTGACAAGCGTCTGTGTGGTGGAGCGCGCATATACCAGGTAGATGCCGATATAGATCTGAAACAGGGCTTTTCCGCCTATCGGCCAGAAAATAATATGGGCGATGAAACCCAGCAGGGAATTGTAAACCACGTCTTCGGAACCGAGGAATATTACAACATGGTAGATGATAAACCCGAAGACGGCATAACCCCGAAACAGATCCAGGTCATCGATGCGGGGCGGTTTGAATCCGGTGGGGGAGATATCCACCGGTTCCATGAACAGCGAGCGCGTCGTTTCTCGAAAGGAGGGGCGTGCATTTCCGGGAGCGGTTCTGCCATGTTTCTTGTCCCTGCCGCCCTTTGTTTTTTCTTTTTTCATCCTTTACCCCCGGGGAAAGCCGCCGTTCAATTCACCGCACGCATTCATGATAATTCTGGCGGCATGATCTGTATCCGGAAAATTTCCTTTAACCTTTTTTAATTTCTATCATTG
>JAAYSV010000047.1 GCA_012518215.1 Bacillota bacterium | reverse complement strand
TCACTCTATGTCGCTTACGCCAACATATCTGTACGGGGAAAAGACAGAAGCCTAGGAACCAGTTTATAGCGATGGTAGGCTGTGTAAGAGGAGGGGATTATTCGATCGCGGAAAATACGCCGCTCCCTCCCCCCCCTGTCATTCCGAGCAAGCGGTGTTATGCAAGTACGCAGGCGTTATGCTGTTATACAATGCTTGCAGGAACGCCGGCCCCTGGCTGGCAAGGACAGCGCAGCGTGGAATCTCGGGCAAGGGGAAGCATTGTGCTTGAGGATGGCGGTGGTGATGCCGGATGCCACATCCTGTTTACATTGTTTTGGATATGGCTTCGTTGCTCAGTCCGATTTCCTCGGGATCAAGGCCCTTGCGGGCGGCGGTGATCGCCACTACCCGCGCCTGTTCTTTTTCCGTAAATTTGTAGAAAAACAGGGGGATGGATGTACCCAGCATGCTTATTGCCGCTATAAAGACGGAAGCAAAGTAGATGCCATCCTGAACATAAGTCGAGGCAGCCGTATTTTCTACAAAGCCGACGATACTCAGCGTGAGCATGGTGACGAAGGCGCATGCGGCCATCCCGATCTTGGAGATGAATGTCTGCATGGAGAAACAGATACCTTCCGCTCTTTCACCCGTCTTCCATTCCAGATAATCGACGGTGTCGGCAATCATGGCATAGGTGAGGATGTTGGCGAATCCCGAGGGGATGCCCAGCAGGATAAGACCGATAAAATTGAACAGGAGGCCAAAAGGGGTTCTCCAACCCACGAAAAACATGGCAAACATGACGAGGGCCCCGGCCAGGTGACTGTATATGTAAAGGTCACGTTTCCCGAATTTTTTGGCGAGGTAGGGGGTGAAGACAGAAGCCAGTAACCCCCCGGGAACGGTGGCGATGGTGATGACCGTGAAGATGGCGGCATTGTCCAGACAGTATTTGGCGAAATAAAGGCCGCTGGTGAAATAGGTCAGCCGGGCTGCCCCCAGCACCCCGGAGAGCACGATCAGCAGCAGAGGGGTGTTTTTGGTCAGCAACTTCAGGTTCTGCCCCAGGGAAAGTGGAGGGGTGGGGGAATAATAGCGTTCATTGGTATATTTGAAACCGATGAAAAACATGGGTACGGCCACGATGGCTATGATGGCCGCAATCCAAACAAAGGATTGCCTGAGATCGGCGGAGATGGCTGCTTTCATCGTTTCCTGCAGGGCCGGAGCGATCTCCTCGAGCCCGATACCTCCGGTAGTTTTGTTCTGAATGTAATTGACGATGGCGGGAACGGACAGGGTGACCAATCCTGCGCCGCCTGTGCAGGAAAGCCTGGCTACCGTGAGCAGGGTGGCACGTTTGTTGGTATCGGAGGTGAGCGCCGTGGAGAGGCCCCAGTAGGGGACATCGACGATGGTGTAAAGTATGCTCCAGGCTACATAGGTAATGGAGGCATACAGGAATTTGGTATTGTAGTCTCCGGGGATGGTCGTGAAACAGACAATCGTCAGAATGCCGATGGGAATCGGGGTAAAAAGCAGGTAGGGCCGAAGCTTGCCCCATCTGCTTCTGGTGCGGTCCACGATGCTGCCCATGATGGGATCATTGAAGGCGTCGAAGAGACGCACCCCGAGCATCAGGTAGGCGACACCTGCGGGGAGCAATCCTATTCCATCGGTATAGTAGAAAAGGAGAAAAGAAGAGATCAATGCACATATCAGGTTCTGCCCGAATCCGGCAATGCTGTAGGCGATGGCCTCCTGGGGCTGCATCCCTTTTCCGGGGGTGGTGCCGAAAAGTTTATGTAGAAAGTTCATCATACGATATGACCTCGATTCTTAGAAGCGCAGGAGGACGGTTGCTGTTCCCGATGCGTCTTTTTATTTTTGCTTTGACAGTGTACCAGGAATGGTTCGGCAATGTGTGACGATGACAATATGTTTTATTTAACTTCGCCCGTTTGTTTTTGTTGCTTTTTTTGATTCAAATACCCGGACGATACGGAAAGGGCGCGGTTAAAGGTAAGATTGAAATATATCACCAGGTCCTGATCATTGGCCCACGGGTCGTAAAAACCTCCTTTCATACCGTTGATAAGATAAGGATATACATATGCGCAGGCCCCCCGGCTATCCTTGATCAGGCAAAGATTGTTCGACAGTATGTTGTCTGCCCGGTTGGCATACTCTTCATCCCTTTTGACTTCGGCATAGCGAGCAAAAACTCCTGCATTGATGCAGCTCCAGTAGTGAGGAAAAGTATCTCCGTACATCTTGCGTTTCCCGAACCAGTAGCCGTCCCAGTGCCTGATAGCGATATCGTTCATGCGGAAATCGGGCTGGATAAAAGCAAATGCTTCGAGCAATTTCAACTGCCTTTCCGCTTCATCCAGGTATTTTTCCTCGGCACTGATGCAGTAACCTTGCAGCAGCATGTCCACGGAGGGGGCGACGATGGACTGCTCGTATTTTACTTCATGCGGTGGATAGTTCTCTCCCCGGGAAACGATGAAATCGAGGTGGGAGAAAAAATTGGATTTCATTTCTGCCAGCAGCCTCCCGCTGTCGGCATGTGTGGATTGTTCCAGCAATTTCACGATCAGGGCCATGGGAATGTTGATTGCATAGAACCGGGCGCCGCCCAGGCGATAGTATTCCCGCAATATCTTGCAGGCTTTTTTCAGGTAGCAATGTTCCTCTGTATATTGATGCGCAAGGGTGTAGAGAAGAGCGTAGAAAGCATAGTTGTATTTTCTCTGGTGGGGGAGTTTCTGGTAGCCCACGTTTTCATAAACGACGCCACGGTCGTCGCAGATTTCCCGATCAACAAAAGCAAGGGCCAGTTCTGCTGCCCGATCATATTTTTCGCGCATGGATCTGTCTTCAACACCCCTGATCAGCCGTGCCAGCAGGGAGGTGATCATTCCAGACCGTTCGCGGGCTGCATTGCGGTCATTGAAACAATGGTCCTCGACAAAAGTCGTCTCCGTTTCGTTGTCATAGAGCAGGAAACCGCCGTAAAACTTGCTCTTCCTGTCTGTTACCTGCTGGCGGTCAATCAGGAAATTCAGGCGGCGGTCGATGACTTCCATGGGGTTGCGGTAAACCTGCAGAACCAGCTTCGTGATTGCTCCGTCACCGTAGCCGATTTTGATTGTCTTCTCGGTGGTGGTGGCCGCTGATGCTGCAGCATTGGTGGCGGTTGTTTCTGCAGCAGAGGTGCCGATGGAGTCGATGGAAAAAGTGATCTTTCCGGTATCGCCGACGATTTCCCTGCCGGTAATCCCGGCTTGCTTCTCATCGCCAAGAAAGAATTCAACCGTTTCAGGGTGCCGATGCCTGATCGTGCAGGTGATCGGTTCGCCGGCGGTGATGCTGTATCTGTCAGCTTGCACAAAGGCGAAGTTGGGGGTGCTTCCCAGGGAACGGATGAATTCTTCCCGATCCGCATATTTTTTCAGCTGCCATCTGATCACATGCCTTTGCCCTTTCTGGAAAGTGATAGCCGGAAGGAGCAGGGCAAAGTCGCCCCGGTCATTGCTGTTCCATTTGCGGTCGACGGCGTAATGGAATATCCGGCCTTCAAGCAGGATCAGGCCGAGGCAGGCACCGCGGGCGTTCATGGGTTCCCCCAGTATATATGTGGAGTTGCCACCGCACCAGATGTGGGCATGGCATCTTCTTTTCAGGCAGGCAGAGGCGGCCTCGTAGCGATCATTGAAAGGTGTCTGGATGCCCAGGGTTCCCGACTCGAAGGAGAGGGGACGGAGGGAATTGTTGATGAAGGTGTAGGTTTCGGTGATGGTGTCACCCTCGATCTGCCTGACAATGTCCATGTCCAGATCCCGGTACCTGTAGCTGGCGGTGATCCTGTTGTCCGTGTATGAGATCTGTTTCACGGTTGCCGGGCCGTAGGGGACGCCGAAGATTCTTTTCCCGGCAATATAGTTCAACCGATTTTGGTCATGGTTGAAACTGATCCGCCGCAGGCCCCCGCTTCTTTTTTCGACGATGATGTTCAAAACAGGGGTTTTGATTTTCCTGACACCGATTTTCTTGAGGATGTTGAACATGGTATGATTCCTCCCGGATGGTTGGTACTCTTTTCACGATGACAACGCAAGTATTTTTTTGTGCGCTCATCCGTGCAAGCACATCTATCACGTGGATAGTCGAATTTGCAGGATTGATCAATCTGCAACGGGGGGGGTGTGGTCGCCCCTTTCATTGTCCCGCCTGTAAAAGTTGTCCCGGCTATCCCGATATTTCCCCGGAAATTATTTGTAATACAATCCGGCCAGCTTCATCTCCCTGTCAAAAGAGATCGTGTAGATGAAAGATCTGTTTTCATATTCGGCCCTGGTCACCACGACGGCCAGTTCACCGGTATTTTTATTGCCGGCAAGGCTACGGATATTCATGTTTTTTATTCCCCGGAATTGACCGCCTTCACCGATGTCTTCATAAATTTGATTCAACAGTTCGTCGGTGAGGGCGGCTTTCATCTGTGCGGTGGATGCTGTCCTCAATCCTTCCGAATCTTTCCCGTTTACCATGGCGATCACGCCCTCGGCTGCCGCTCTGACTTCCGCCTCATCGAAATCTGCGGATAACTTCTGTGCGCCGCAACCGGTCATGCCGATCAGTACCCCAAAACAGATTATCGTTGCCAGAAGCAGAAAACAGACAGAATTGTGTCCAGATTTGATCATACCCCTTGATTTTCCTCCTTCAAATAATATTTTCGTGAATGGTAAGCATAGACAACCATGCCTGTAGCGACAACCGCTATGGCGCCCTCGATCATTGAAACCGAAGTGCTGAAAGAGGAGATGATGGGGATCAGGGCATCGGCAAGGCCGTGAACCAGGATGGCAGACAGGAGGCAAGCGGCTTTTCTGCCCCTTTGAAAACCATTCCACACCATGATGGTCAATGAAACATGGAGGGTCAGAGCCATTATTCTTTCAGCAAAGACGATGGACAGCTGATCGAGGGTAAACATGGAAATCGTGGGGATCACGGGGTACAGCATTACGCATACTTCCGAAATTCCATGGCCCAAACCAAAAAGAATCGGCTGGCGTATTGTTGAACGGGCGGGTTTCATGAAGATAGCTTTGAAGAGGAAACGAAAAGTTTCCTCAAAAATTCCGGCGGTCAGGGCAACCAGGACTCCGCAGAGCAAGGGATTTGTGATGTAGGCCATGGTAAAGCCCGTTGTCTGCTGGAGCATCTGCAGGAGGGGCAGACGCAGCAGGGGTTGAGCCACTGCAAAACATAGAAAACCAAGCATAAAAAAGAAAATGTATTTTCCTTTTCCCTGCAAGGTGCCACCTCCATTTTGGCCTATCGGGTTGCCGGAGCCCGGGAACTGAATTTCCCCCACAGTTTCCCCGTGCCGGATACGCCGAATAAGGATAAAAAGCATGTTTTTCTTCCGACATATAGAATATAACACACCAAAAAAATGGCGGCCAATTTATTGCCGCTCCCATATTTGCCTCTTAGTTCCTGTCATTCTGAGGGAGCCCTGTTTTTTGGGGCGACCGAAGAATCCCCTTCTCGAGCACCCCTTACCATCGCTATAAACTGGTTCCTGGTCTTTTATCCCCGTAGAGCACAACGCCTGCCTCTGCCCGAGATTCCTCGCGGCACTATGCCCACCGACAAAGTCTCGTGTTTCTGCATTACCATCCCCCGAAACATAACGCCTGCGTAGTTGCATAACACCGCTTGCTCGGAATGACAGGGGGGGACGCCGCACTCCATCCCCGGCATTGTGCCATTCCGCACGACTGTTTTTCCATTACTGTACGGGGGGAAGCTATTTCCTGGGTTTTATCTTTCGCATACACACAAAAATTAGCCAAAACCGCCTGATGAATCCCCTCCTCGAGTACACCTTACCATCGCCATGAACTGGTTCCTGTTTTCCCCGTACCGATATGTTGGCATCAGCGACATGGAGTGAATGGTTGCCATCGTCAAGCACAGCGCTTGCCTCTGCCCGAGATTCCTCGCGGCGCTATTCTTGACAACAGAGGTTGGTATTACTGCATTACCATTCCCCGAAACATAACGCTTGCGTACTTGCAGAACACCGCTTGCTCGGAATGACAGGGGGGGGCGCCGCAGGCGGCCGAAGAATCCCATCCTCATGTACCCCTTACCCTACTGCCAGAGAAAGAAAACGCCCTACCTGTCATTCTGAGGGAGCGGCTGTAGTTTGCCGCGACCGAAGAATCCCCTCCTCGTACACAGCTTACCATCGGCATAAACTGTTTCCTGCTTTTCCCCTGGCCAGGTCGCCAGGCCAACATATCAAAAAAAGAGAAGGAAATCGTCGGCAACCGATGAAGCCTTTATCAGAGTATGTATCCCCAACATTTGAATTTGCCGGGGTAATTTTTTTTACGGGGAGTTTCATTTTTTGTTTATTGAAAGCATAGACTGAAGTAGAATTCGATTGATCGTGAGCGGACAGCGTTGTCATCCGAAGGTTCAGACAACATATATAAATACAGGCGAATATCGACTTTGAAACATTTTAAACCGATGAAAGGAATCGAGTTTTTGCGGGAGCCGGCTTGCAACGTGCGAGGTGCCGGCTGATCATTGGTCGGTGGTGGGGACACAATGATACACGGGGGCCATCGGAACGGTTGTGCGTGGATGGCGCGGCAAATCAACATGGCCGGCCGCTGGTTGGTGGCGGGGACACAGCGGCGTTTCACCTCCTTTCTCAGGCGGCAAAAATGCCGCCTGCCAATTACGGGTTCCGTACACAAACAAAACTGTGCGGAACCCTTTTCTGTCGGTTGAAATGGAATTGTTGCCAGGTGGCGTAAAAATAAATATGGCAAGCAACCTTGTCCCCAAAAGCGTCACCTGTCATTGCTATGGAAGTAAATGAACTCCAGCATAAATATGCACACGGAAGAAACAATTTCTGTTTATCGTGGTGCGGGTAACGCGTGGAAATTCAGAGGAAGCGGCGGTGTGTGCCGCGACCGAAGAATCCCCTCCTCGTACACCCCTTACTACCGCTATAAAATGGTTCCTGGTCCTTTATCCCCGTAGAGCACAACGTCTGCCTTTGCCCGAGATTCCTCGCGGCGCTATTCTTGACAACAGAGGTTGGTATTTCTGCATTACCATCCCCAGAGACATAACGCCTGCGTATTTGCAGAACACCGCTTGCTCGGAATGACAGGGGGGGGAGGTCGCCGCAGGCGACCGAAGAATTCCCCTCCTCGAACACACCTCACCCTACTGCCAGAGAAAGAAAACGCCCTACCTGTCATTCTGAGGGAGCGGCTGTAGTTTGCCGCGACCGAAGAATCCCTTCCTCATGTACTCCTTCCTACCGGCATAAATCGGTTCCTGCTTTTCCCCGTACCGATATGTTGGCGACAGCGACATAGAGTGAATGGTTGCCATAGCCGGTGAAGGCGAGGAAGCGAAACGGGACTGCCGACGTGATGTCGGC